>JAFBAD010000113.1 GCA_019247975.1 Acidimicrobiia bacterium | reverse complement strand
AACCACGACGTCGTAGTTGTCGGCAATCCGCATCAGCACGGGTTGGAGCCCTCGGCGAGCCCGCGAAGATCCGGTGATCTCCGCCGGTTGCCGCTGCGCGAGCACCCGCCATAGGTCCCGGCATCGCCGGCGGATGCGCCCGTCTGTGAGCTTGAGCCTCGGACGCGCGACCGTGAGAACTGCGTCGACGTCCGAGCGAGTCCGAGCATCCTCGAGGTGGCCCACAAGCAGCAGCGTGACGTCCGCTTGCTCGCGCAGTTCGTGGAGCAGCATCGCTTGGCGGATGTTCCCGCCGCCCTGGTTTCGGTCGGGCGCCTCAGCTGTGACCCAAACGACGCGCGGCCGAGGCGAGTGTGACCGTCTCGCCGGCGTCGCTTCGAGAGAGCGACGGGGGGAGAGGAGGAACCCGGCAGACAATCCGGAGAGGAGGTCGCCGGCCATGCGGAAGCGCGGTAGCGGAGCAGAGGCGCCACGCCGCCAGTAGCCGCGCTCGTGCACGAGGCGAAGCAGTGCGGGCTTCACCGCTGCGCGTGATCCGCGACGGAACGCAGCACCCAGTTGCGCGCCAGCGCCGTGCTGATAGACGCGCGCATTGCGCCGCGCCTCGCTCTCGTCACGCCAGGCGAGGTGGTGGACAGGCGCACCACCGGCGATGGCTGCAAGCCAGCCTCGGTCGGCCAGCCGCAGCACCAGGTCGCCCTCCTCGCCCCCGGCGATCGCAGCGCCGGGTCCGAAGCGCTCGTCGAAGCCGCCTACGTCAAAGGCCGCCTCCCTCCGCACGGCCATCGACAGGCCGTGGGCGTAGTTCCACAGCTCGGGAGGCGCCAGACCGGGCGGCAGCAGCGGTGACGTCGGCCCGGTCGAGGTCAGTCCCTCGGAGGGGCCGAAGGCGACGCCTACGGCCAGGTTCTCGAAGGCAGCATCGAGAGAGTCGACCCAATCCTGCGGTACGCGGCAGTCGTCGTCGGTGAGAAGCACCACGTCTCCCTCGGCGATGCGCAACGCGTCGTTGACCTTCCTCGACTTCCCGGCGTGGGGCCCGGAGACGTGGTGCACGTTCGGGCCGAGACCTCGAAGCGCCGCCGCAGCGCCTGGGTTGCAGCACTCCATCACGATCAGCTCATCGTCGTCGCCCATGGCCGCGACGATGCTTCCGACGCAGCCCTCGATGAACTCGGGCCGAGCGTGGGTCGGGACGACGATCGACCGTCGCTTATGCAGAGGCGGTCGCTCCCCATACGGCGTCGTCCGCCTGGATGGCCAGAGCCAGAGGACCGGCACCGATCCGCGTGGTGCCGCTGTAGTCGCCGGTCGCAGCCGCGAGGCGCCGAGGGGCACCGCCGGCCAGCGACACGACGCGTACGAGGAACGATCCCGAGCCCGCGTGCCGCAGCGCCAGGTTTGCAGCTGGACCGCGGTACACGAGCACCTGGTCGCCCCGCCCGAGCTTCGCCGCTCCGTCCCATGCCCTCGCCTTCTGCGGGGAGCGGAACTCGATGTGCCAAGCCCCGTCCGCCCGGACGCGCAGCGAGCCCGTGCCATCAGGCGGGAGCAACGTCGATCCCTGGTACGCGCCGGTGCTGTCGACGAGCTGATCCGAGCCGTCGGAGATCGAGAATCTCGACCCCTCGTGGGTGGCGTACACGATCGTGGGACGATCCGAGCCGTCGGGTCTCGCGATGGGCACCGTGGCATCGCCTCGCCCGCTTCGGACCACCGTCGCGCCGGATGGGCGGGTCGTCGTGGGGGAGGTGGTCGTAGACGTGGACGTCGAAGTCGGCGCGGTCCCGTCGACGTGGTGACCGTCGTCAGCCCGCGCCGCGACGCTGATGCCTATGCCAAGTGCTGCCGCGACGAGGAGCATCGCGATCGCCGGGCCGATCCAGCGCCGGGCCACCCGTGCGGTCTTCCTCGATCCGGGACGTGATCCAGGCACGGCAGCGACCGCCAGTGGCTCCGCCCGGCCGTAGGACCCGTAGCCGAGGCCGACGTCGAACGCCTCGGCGGCGAACCGGGGGTCGAACTGGTTGAGGACGACACCGAGCAGTCCAACCTGGTTCCGCTCGAGCGCCTCCTTGGCCCGCTTCACCAGGGGAGCGGGCGTGACGCCGGCCTGGACGACGAGCACCGCACCAGCCGCGAGCCTGCCGATCACGAGCGAATCAGCGACCGCGAGGACCGGAGGGGTGTCGAGGAACACGATGTCGGCGACGGCGGCGAGGCCATCGAGGGCCTGGGCGAGACGAGCCTCGGAGAGCAACTCGGTGGGGTTCGCCACGCGGGGTCCGGCGGCGAGGAAGAACAAGCCCGAGGGCGGCATGCCCTCGCCCGAATCGAGCGTCACCCTCTGAAGGCACTCCTCGACACCACAACGACCCAGGAGCACGTCCGAGACCCCGACGTCGTTGTGGCCGCCGATGACCTCGTGCGCGTCCGGGTCGCGCAGATCCAGATCGACGAGGACGACCTTCGAGCCGGTCGCCGCAAGGGATTGCGCGAGAGCGACGCAGGTCGAGGTCTTTCCTTCGCCCTCAGCTGCGCTCGTGATGACGATGCAGGGGTTGTCGAGCTCCGAGACGGCGACGTCGAGGTTCGAACGCAGCACCCGGAAGGCTTCGCGAACGGTGGTGCGCTTCCTCGCCGTCCGCTTGTCCGACCATCCTCTGACCCTGCGTCTAGGCATCTGGGCTCTCGGCCCCTGACGGGAGGATCGGGAGCTCCCGCCCGAGAGCAGGCACGACCGCCAGCACCGGCAACTCGAGGAGCCGCTCGACGTCGTCGGCTGAGCGCAGCGACACGTCCAGGTACTCGAGCAGCGCGACCAGCGCGGCGGCCGCGAGCAGACCGAACAGACCAGCGAGCACGAGGTTGCGCACCAGGCCCCTCGAGTTCCGGACCGGCGCCTGAGCGGTCTGGTAGAGCGAGATCACCTGCTCGTTCGACGACTTGGCAGAGCGTGGCTCGAACGTGTGGACCTGCTGCACGAGGGCGGTCGCGACCGCGTCCGCCAGGGTGCGGCTCAGTGCAGGGTCGCTGTCCGTCACCGACACGTGGATGAGGTCGGTGCCGGTGACCTGCTGGGCGGATGTCTCGGCGACGATGTCGCTGGCGGACCTCTGGACCGCGGCCAGGCGGGCGGCGTCAGCAGCTATCGGTTCGGTCGTCGCCATGGCTGCGAACGTCGAGATCAACCGGTCCAGTCCGGCGACCCGGTCGCCGGAGACCTCGCCGCTGGTCGGGGTGATGTCAACCGATCGCGACCCCACGTACAGCGCACTGGTGGCGGTGTAGGTCGAGTGCCGGGGTGTGACGAGGACGCCTGCGACCAGTGCGGCGACGACGATGGCGACCATCAGGAAGAAGTGCCGCCGCACGATCCATAGGTATCTGCGGATCTCCATCGCTCGCTCCGTCGAGAGCTCGGGCCGCCCAGCCGCACACCCGAAGCCGAAAGGTTAGCGGTCGTGCCACCACGGAGCGAGGCGGGGATCAAGGTCGCGGCATTCGTGCCGATGGAGCCGGATGGTCCGGAGCAGCACCGTGCGACAGCGGCTCGGGCTGAGCGTCGCCGTGCTCGCCGCGTTCATCATCGGGGTCGCCGCTCCCGGCGCACTGGCGGAAACGGCCTCGGATGCTCCAGTAGCCGTCCGCGCCGACAATCCGCTGCCCAGGCTTGCGAGCCTGAGCGTCGCTCGCGTGAAGGGCGACGAGCTGATCTCGGTCCGCTGGAGCGAGGAGCCGGCGCACGCTCGTTACACCCGAATGCACCTGGAGCTTCTCCGCGTCACGGCCAGTGGGCGCGATGTGGTCAACGCCACCATCGTCGGCCACACCGTCGAGCCGACCGCCTACACGATCCCGGTGTCGCCTGGGCGTTGGGCGGTGCGGGCCACCCCCGAGAACGAGACCGGTTTCGGTCCCGGGGTTACGTCAGCCGTGGTCACCGTCACGAATCCATGCCCGACCGCCACCATCTGCACGCAGGTCACGGCGTCACGACGACCGAGCACCCTGCGCCTCGCCGGGCAGGGCTTCCTGCTCAGCCTCAGCGGTGGACGGAGCAAGCTGCAGGCCACCTCGCAGGTCACGGCGCTCGCGCCGCAGCAGTGGCGCTTCTCGGGAGCATCCTCCGACCAGGCGGCGAGGAGCCTCGACGTCTCGCGCATGCAGATCCTGTCGGACCTCTGGAACGACGCAACCGCCCCGGGCAACGGTGGGTTCGCCCTGACCCCGTGGTCGGACTGGGCACGCTGGCAGAACTTCGTGCGGGCAACTGTCCGCAGCTCGGAGCAGAACGGGTGGGCACCCGACTACTGGGATGTCTGGAACGAGCCGAACGGGACGTGCTGTCCACGGTTCAGCCCGGCGGACCGGTCCACGATCACCGTCTCCCGTTGGCTGAAGACCTACGTTCTTGCCTGGCAGGCCATCAAGTCGGTCGACGCCAAGGCTCGGGTCGTCGGTCCGAGCCTGTCCGCCCTGCAGTGGGCACCTGGAGCGCCAGCCGAGTTCGACCTCGACACGTTCCTCGCCTACTCGGCTACCCACCACGTCACCTGGGACGCGATCTCCTGGCACGAGAACACGACCGCTCCGTCGCCGGGCGACATCGCGCCATCGGTGACCAACGTCGACCGCCACATCGCAATGGCCCGCAAGGTGATGGCCCGCCACCCGCACACGGTCGTGAACGCCCGCATCTTCATCAACGAGTACAGCCCCGCGAACGTGCACATGTTGCCGGGCTGGTCGATCGGTTACTTCCGGGCTTTCGAGGACGACGGAGTGAGCCAGGCGAACCTTGCGTGCTGGGACGCAGCCGAGTGCCGGACCCAGTTCGGCGGGCTCCTGACACCGGCTGGTCGAACGACCGCCGTGTGGTGGGCCCACCGCGCGTATGCCCGCATGGACGGCAGCCGCCGCATGCAGGTGGGCTCCACGTCCACCTGGCAAATCGACGGCCTCGCCGTCCGTCAGGACCGGGAGCGCACCGTCCGCGTGCTGCTCGGCCGGCACTGGTCGTGCAACCGCCAGGCGAACGCCTGGTGTGCGTCCAGCCCACAGGTGCAGGCCGCGTCGCTGCAGGTCACGATCGCCTGGCCGTACGGGAGTGCACCGGT
The DNA here is from genome assembly GCA_019247975.1 of Acidimicrobiia bacterium. Classification (GTDB taxonomy): domain Bacteria; phylum Actinomycetota; class Acidimicrobiia; order Acidimicrobiales; family Iamiaceae; genus JAFBAD01. Next base: position 567 of record JAFBAD010000113.1, on the reverse strand, counting down.
GGCGCTGGAGGCGTGGCGGATCCCGGCTGGCACCAGTGCGTTGGCCGCCATGCCTGTGATCAGTTCGAAGGTCGTGCGCCCCCGATCGGGCACGCTGACGATGACGATCCCGCGGGTGAACGATGGCGACGGGGTCTCGATCGTGGCGAAACCCGCCTGATCGACGGTCAGGCGACGAGCGCCACGCGCTCCAGCCGGTCGTGCTCGATGCCGAGGTGCACCGGTTCCACCGGCGGAGCCACGACCGCCTCGTAGAGCTGCTCGCATCGCACGCGGAGCGCGTCGAGCGACGGGTCGAGCAGCATCGCCCGCACACTCTCCTGCTGCTCGCGCCGAGCTTCGGTGGGGGTGGCCTGCAGCAGATCGGCGTCATCGCCGGCCACCTCGCGCGTGTAGGCCTCGAGCCGGGCGAAGATCGCATCACGGGCAGCCGGATCGTCGTGCGGGAACGCCACCAGCTCGGTGCCGAAGGCGCGGTTGACGTCTTCGACCACGTCCCCGAACCGTGAGGTGATGCACTCGAACGGAGCCACGACGACCTGGTCAAGGGAGGGCAGCAGCCGCCGG
>JAFBAD010000056.1 GCA_019247975.1 Acidimicrobiia bacterium | reverse complement strand
GGGGTCGGAGGACGCGTGAAGAGCGGGTTCGAAGACCGGTTCGAGCAGCTGGCCGTGCTCGCGCACCGGGTCGCCTACCGCATCCTGGGCTCGTCCGAGGACGCCGAGGAGATCGCCCAGGAGACCCTTGCCCGGGCCTACGTCCGCTGGTCGAGGGTGTCCGGCTACGCCGAGCCGTGGGTGGCCCGTGTCGCGACGAACCTCGCGCTCGGGCGCTGGCGCAAGGCCCGGTCGGGGCGCCACGGCGACGTCGTGGTCGTGACCGACAGCGGCGACGCCGCGCTGCGGGTCGACCTGGTCGAGCTGCTGCGGCAGCTGCCTCGCCGCCAGCGCGAGGTCGTGGTGCTGCGCTACCTGGCCGACCGGTCCGAGAAGGAGACCGCCGACGCGCTCGGCTGCTCGCTCGGCACGGTCAAGCAGCACGCGCACCGCGGGCTGGCCGCCCTCCGCTCTTCGCTGACCGACGCACCCGGAGGCTGCGATGTTCGAACGACTTGATCCACCGGAGCCGTTCCGGCCCGGCCCCGCCTTCCACGACGCGGTCCTCGCGCGTGGCCGCCGCATCCGGCGTCGCCGTCACCGCGTCGCGGGAGTGGCGCTGAGCTCGGTGGTCGTGCTGGCCGGCGTGGTCGGCGTCGCCGCCGGCTGGTCGAAGCACCAGTGGGAGCAGGTCCGGCGGGTGGAGATCGGTGCCGCGCCGAAGCACGTCGACGCCCTCGACGGCGCGCCGTTCAACGTGCTCGTGGTCGGACTGGACGGCCCCCGGCCCGACGCGCCGGACGTCGTGGGCGAGCGGACCGACACGATGATGGTCGTCCGCGTCCAACCGGCGGCGAAGAAGGTGGAGGTGGTGTCGCTGCCGCGCGACCTGTGGGTCGCGATCCCCGGCCACGGCGAGAGCCGGCTCAACGGCGCGTTCCAGCTCGGCGGCCCGCAGCTCCTCATCCAGACCGTCGAGGGCACGCTCGGCGTCCCGGTCGACCGCTACCTGGGGATCGACCTGGCCGGCTTCCGTGACCTCGTCGACCAGGCCGGCGGCGTGCGGGTGGACTTCCCGTACCCGGTGCGTGCCAAATCGTCGGGACTCGACGTGCCGTCGCCCGGATGCCGCACGCTCGACGGCCTGCAGAGCCTCGCGCTCGTCCGGGCCCGCAAGGACTTCCAGTGGTCCGCCGACGGGTACTGGCACCTCGACCTGTCGGGCGATCTCGGCCGCGTGCAGCGGCAGCAGACCTTCGGTCGTGCGGTGCTCTCCGCGCTCGGCGGCCTGGGCACGGACCCGGTGAGCCGAGCCCACCTGCTCGATCTGTTCGTCGACCACGTCACCATGGACTCGTACTGGACGCGCGAGCAGCTCGAAGGACTCCTCGCCTTCGCGCGCGACCTCGGCCCCGACGACGTGAGCACGCGCACGATCCCGGTGGCGGACGCGGTGAAGGGCCAGGCACAGGTGCTGGTCCCGAAGCCGGAGGCGAACGACGTCTACGCATCGCTGCGGGGTGACGTGCCCGACCAGCACCCGGGCGGGGCCGAGGGTCCGTCATCCGATGTGCCGGCGATCAGCCCCTGCTGACCAGCCCCTCTAACGTGGGCCGGCCCTTCGGGGGTCGTCCAATGGCAGGACAGCAGTCTTTGGAACTGAGAATGGAGGTTCGATCCCTCCCCCCCGAGCAACCATCGTGGCCCCCCGAGCAACAGCCGCGCTAGACCGGTTGCGATGTCTGATCGGCGGCTCTCGGCGGTGGTCCTGGCGGCGGGGGAGGGCACCCGGATGCGCTCCGCCCGCCCCAAGCCGCTCCACCTGCTGTGCGGTCGGGCGATGCTGCTGTACGTCCTCGACGCGCTGGTCGACTGCTCGGTCAGCCGGGTGGTCGTGGTGGTCGGCCACGGCGCCGAGCGGGTCACGAAGAAGCTGCAGGACGAGGAGCCGGACCTCCGTCTCGACTTCGTCGAGCAGCGGGTGCAGCGAGGCACCGGTGATGCCGCCGCGGTCGGCCTGACCGGCCTCCCCGACGACACCGACGTCGACGAGCACCACGACGTGATCGTCCTGCCCGGCGACACGCCGCTGCTGCGTCCCTCGACGATGGCGAAGCTCGTGGCCACCCACCGCGAGACCGGCGCAGCGTGCACGATCCTCACCGGGGTCATCGACGACGCGACCGGCTATGGGCGGATCGTGCGCGGCAAGGACGACCGCGTGTCGCGCATCGTCGAGCAGCTCGACGCGACGCCCGAGGAGCGCGAGATCCGTGAGTTCAACACGTCGATCTACTGCTTCCGCCGGTCGGTGCTCGCGCCGGCGCTGCGCCGGTTGCAGCCCCAGAACGCGCAGGGCGAGTACTACCTGACCGACGTCGTGTCGGTGCTCCACGACGCGGGGTACCCGGTCACCACGGTCGTCGCCGCCGATCCGAGCGAGGCGGCCGGCATCAACGACCGCGTGCAGCTGGCCGAGGCCGAGGCCGAGCTGCGGCGGCGGACCAACCACGGGTGGCTCCAGAAGGGCGTCACCATGGTCGACCCGGCCAGCACCTACATCGACGCGACGGTCGAGCTGTCCACCGACGTGACGATCTTCCCGGGCGCGATCCTGCAGGGCCGGACCGTCGTCGGGCGGGCCAGCGAGATCGGTCCGGGGACCCGGCTGGTCGACTGCCTGGTGGGCGACGAGGTCACGCTCGACCGGGTGAGCGGCCACGACGCGGAGATCGGGTCGGGCGCGATCGTCGGGCCCTACGCGGTGCTCCGGCCCGGCGCGTCCGTTCCCCCCGGGACGGTCACAGGGCCGTTCTACACTGCGAACTGATGGAGCTCGTCACCAAGAAGAAGCTGCTCCTCTACTCGGGGAACTGCCACCCGGCCCTCGCTGAGGACATCGCCACCCACCTCGGGATCGAGCTCGGTGAGCCGAACCTGCGGACCTTCCCGAACGGCGAGTCGCACTGCCGGTTCAACGAGTCGCTGCGCGGCGCGGACGTGTTCATCGTCCAGAGCCACTGCGAGCCGGTGAACGGCTCGATCATGGAGCAGCTGGTGATGCTCGACGCGGCCAAGCGCGCGTCGGCCAAGCGCATCACCGCGGTCTGCCCGCTGTACGGGTACTCCCGGCAGGACCGCAAGGCCGAGGGCCGTGAGCCGATCGCGGCGCGGCTGGTCGCCGACCTGCTGAGCGCCGCGGGCGCCGACCGCATCGTGTCGGTCGACCTGCACTCCGGCCAGATCCAGGGCTTCTTCGACGGTCCGGTCGACCACCTCACCGCGGACCCGCTGCTGCTCGATTACCTCGAGAAGCAGGCCGGGGGCGACATCGTGGTCGTCGCTCCGGACGCCGGCCGGGTGAAGGTGGCCGAGCGGTTCTCGCAGGCGCTCGGTGCGGACCTCGCCTTCGTGAACAAGTACCGGCCGAAGGGCCAGGGCCCCGACACGGTGATGACCCGTGACGTGATCGGCGAGGTCGACGGCCGGCGCTGCGTCGTGATCGACGACCGCATCGACACCGGCGGCACGATCGTCGCCGCCGCCGACATCCTCACCGAGCACGGCGCCACCGACGTCTGGGCGATGGCCACCCACGCGGTACTGGCCCACCCGGCCATCGACCGGCTCAAGAACTCACACATCAGCCGGGTCGTCGTCACCGACACCGTGCCGATCCCTTCGGAGAAGGAGATCGACAAGCTCGAGGTGCTCTCGGTGGCCAAGGTGATCGCCGACGCGATCGACGCGGTCTTCGAGGACACCAGCGTCAGCGAGATCTTCGGCGGCCACAACCAGCGCTGATTCGATTTCCGGGACTTGGTCCCGGCCATCGCCGGGAAAACGTCCCGAGAACACGCTTCCCCTGTGATCTCTCCAGAGGCAGAGGCGTGCCATGTCCAACAGCGTCGCCATCCAGCGGCTCGCATCCGATCACAACGGTTCGTTCACGATCGGGATGGCCGCAGCCGCCGGCATCCCCAGGTCTGCGATCGAGCACGAGCACCGCGTCGG
>JAFBAD010000047.1 GCA_019247975.1 Acidimicrobiia bacterium | reverse complement strand
TCGATGCCAAGGCCTTGCCGAACATCGCCTTCGACTCTTCCGCCGCTTTCTTCTGTGCCGGCGAGAAGGTGTAGATGCCGGAACGATATTGCGTGCCGGCGTCGTTGCCCTGCCGCATGCCCTGCGTCGGGTCGTGGTTCTCCCAGAACGTGCGCAGCAACGTCTCGTAGCTGACCTTCTCGGGGTCGAACACGACGAGCACGGCCTCGGTGTGGCCGGTGCGGCCCGAGCAGACCTCTTCATAGGTCGGGTTCGGCGTGAACCCGCCCGCGTAGCCCACTGCGGTGGTGATCACGCCAGGGGTCTGCCAGAAGAGGCGCTCCGCGCCCCAGAAGCAGCCCATGCCGAAGACGATCTGCTGGCTGCCCTCGGGGAACGGGGGCGTGATCGGCACGCCGAGCACGTCGTGCGCGTCCGGCACCGGCATCGTCTCCGAGCGGCCCGGCAGCGCGTCCGACGGGTCGGGCATCTCGGACTTCGCGCGGGAGAAGAGCATGCCGTCAGGCTACGGCGCTCCGCGTCACGACGGGCAGGCGCGGGCTCCGGGATCTGACGGGGCGTCAGGTACGCTCGCCGACCGCATGGACCTCCGTTTCGACGAGCAGGACGAGGCGTTCCGGCTCGAGGCCCGCACCTGGTTGACCGAGCAGCTGACCGGCGCGTTCGCCGGAGTGCGAGGCCGCGGCGGTCCCGGCGACGAACACGCGCTGTTCGAGGAGCGCTTCGCCTGGGAGCGCGCGCTCGGCGAGGCCGGCTGGATCGGCGTCGGCTGGCCCGCCGAGCACGGCGGCCGCGGGCTGAGCCTGCCCCAGCAGGTCATCTGGTTCGAGGAGTACGCCCGCGCCGAGGGACCCGGGCGGGTGGGCATCGTGGGCGAGGGCCTGGCCGGCCCGACGATCGGCGCCTTCGGCGACGACGACCAGCGCGCCCGCTTCCTGCCGCGCATCCTCGACGGCACCGAGCTCTGGTGCCAGGGCTACTCCGAGCCGAACGCAGGGTCGGACCTGGCCAACGTCTCCACCCGCGCCGAGCGCGACGGCGACGACTGGGTCATCTCCGGCCAGAAGGTGTGGACGTCGCTGGCCCACTGGGCGGAGTGGTGCTTCGTGCTCGCCCGCACCGCGCCGCCGAGCGATCCGGCGAAGAAGCACCAGGGTCTCTCGTACCTGCTCGTTCCGATGCGCCAGGACGGCATCGAGATCCGGCCCATCCGCCAGGTCACCGGCACCTCGGAGTTCAACGAGGTCTTCTTCGACGGAGCCCGTACTTCCGCGACCAACGTCGTCGGCGGTGAGGGCAACGGGTGGACCGTCGCGATGGGCACGCTCGCGTTCGAGCGGGGTGCGTCGACGCTCGGCCAGCAGCTCCAGTTCGAGAACGAGCTGCGCCGCGTGGTCGAGCTGGCCCGCAAGACCGGACGGCTCGACGAGCCCGTGTTGCGCCAGCGGATCGCAGACATGTGGATCGGCCTGCGGATCATGCGTTGGAACGCGCTCCGCGTCCTGTCCAAGGTGACCGGGGCCGAGCTGCCTCGCGAGGCGATGATCGCCAAGCTCTACTGGGCGACCTGGCACCGCGAGCTCGGCAACCTCGCCATGGACGTGCTGGGCGCGCACGCCGACCTCGCTGAGCCCGAGCCGGGTTACGAGCTGACGGCCCTGCAACGCCTCTTCCTCTTCACCCGGGCGGACACGATCTACGCCGGGTCGAACGAGATCCAGCGCAACCTCATCGGCGAGCGTGCGCTCGGCCTACCCCGGGAGCCCAAGCCATGACCAATCCACCCGACTACGTCCCCGGCCACGGTCTGCTCGCCGATCGCGGGGTGGTCGTGACCGCCGCGGCCGGCACCGGCATCGGCTCCGCGGTCGCCCGCCGTGCGCTCGAGGAAGGCGCACGGGTGCTGATCAGCGACGCCCACGAACGCCGTCTCGGCGAGACCGTCGACGCGCTGGAGGAGGCCACCGGCTCACGTCCCCACGCGCAGCGCTGCGACGTGACCTCCGAGGACGACGTGCAGGCCCTCGTCGCCGCCGCGCTCGAGCACCTCGGCCAGATCGACACGTGGGTGAACAACGCGGGCCTCGGTGGCACCGCGACGCTCGCAGAGATGACCGACGAGCAGTGGTCGAAGGTCATCGACGTCACGCTCACCGGCACGATGCGCTGCATGCGCGCCGCCCTCGTGCCGATGACCGAGCGGGGATCGGGCGTGATCGTCAACAACGCGTCGGTGGTGGGCTGGCGCGCGCAGGAAGGCCAGGCCCACTACGCCGCGGCGAAGGCCGGGGTGATGGCCCTCACCCGCTGCGCGGCGATCGAGGCGGCGCCGGACGGCATCCGCATCAACGCAGTCGCGCCGAGCCTCGCCATGCACCCGTTCCTCTCGAAGGTCACCACCGAGGAGCTGCTCGCCGAGCTGACCGAGCGGGAGGCGTTCGGCCGCTACGCCGAGCCGTGGGAGGTGGCGAACGTGATCGTCTTCCTGGCCAGCGACTACTCGTCGTACATGACCGGCGAGGTCGTGTCCGTCTCCTCGCAGCACCCGTGACCGAGACCGCGGCAACCGTCCTCGACGGGCTCGACGCGGTGCGAGCGGCGGAGGGCACGCACCTCGGCTGGAGCGACTGGATCGAGATCGACCAGGAGCGGGTCGACCGGTTCGCGGCCGCCACCGGCGGGCCCGCCACCGCCGACGGCTGGCTCACGCTCGCGCTCACCAACCTCTTCATGCCCCAGATCGTTGAGGTGCGGGGCGTGTCGATGGGCGTCAACTACGGGACCGCCGAGGTCCGCTTCCCCAGCCCGGTGCAGGTGGGCAGCCGCATCCGGGGTGGTGGCGAGCTGGTCGAGGTGACCGACGTGGGCGACGGCGTGCAGACCCGCATCCGCATCACCGTCGAGCTCGAAGGATCCGACGCACCCGCCTGCGTCGTCGACGCGCTGTCAAGATGGTTGCCGTGACGGACACCCACCACTGCCCGTTCTGCGAGCTGATCTTCCCGAACGTCGCGGAGCTGCAGGCCCACATCGCGATCGACCACCCCGACCGCGAGGTCCCCGACCGGGAGTACTAGAGCCGCAGGACGAGGTCCTCGGTGGCGGCGATGATCTCGATCTGCTCGCCGTGGCGGTCCTGCAACCCGGCCACGATCCGGTCGAGCTCGTCGTCGGTGCGGTCCGGGTCGTGGTGGAAGAGCACCACCCGGCGGGCGCCGGCCTGGAGGCCGAGGTCGATCGCGTACTCGTAGGTCGAGTGCCCGAAGCCCGAGCGCAGCTCGAACTCCTCGAGCGTGTACTGCGCGTCGTGCACGAGCGCGTCGGTCGCGTCAGCGAGGTCGAGCGCGGCGCGGTGGCGCTCACCGAGCCCGTCAGGGCCGGGCCCGACCGCGATCGGCCCGTGGTCGGACATGTAGGTCATCGTCTTCGTGCCGTCGCTCACCCGGTAGCCGTAGGTGCGCCCGCCCTTGTGCGGGACCTCGACCGCGGTGACCTCGAACCCGGCGATCTCGTGGTGACCGGGCTCGAGCGCGTTGAACGTCCAGTTCCCGCGCAGGCCCTCCGGCGTGATGGGGAAGTTGGGCGGACCCATGCCCCGACCGAGCACGTCGTCCGCGCGCATGGTCGCACCGGGACCTTCGAGTTGGAGCGGCAGGTACAGGTCGACGGAGGCGTCGGGGTTGTCGAGAGCGCGGGCGAACGGAAGCCCGTGGGTGTGGTCCCAGTGGAGGTGGGACAGGAGCAGCGCGCCGGAGAACGGTTGGCCGTCGAAGCGGTGGGCCAGCCGGCGCGCGCCGGTGCCCGCGTCGAGCACGAGCGACGGGAGCTCGCCGTCGCGCGCGACGGCCACGCACGACGTGTTGCCCCCGTAGCGGACGTACTCCGGTCCCGGGGCGGGGGTCGAACCTCGCACCCCCAGGAAGTGGAGCTCCATCAGGCCTGCTGTTCCTCCCGCCGGTGGCCCTCCGCCACCTCGGCCAGGACAGCCTTGTCGATGTGCTCGCCCGAAGCACAGGCCACGGTGCACTTCGTGACGGCCCGCAGCGTCGAGGTGCGCAGCCCACCTTCGATCACGGCCCGCTCACCGAGGAGCGCACCGGGTCCGAGCTCGGCCAGCGCCTCGCCGTCGACCTCCACGCTGAGCACGCCGTCGAGGAGCAGGAAGAGCTCGTTGCCGGGCTTGCCCTGCTCGGTCAGCAGGTTGCCCTTCTTGACCTTGCGGATGTCGGGCTTCTCGCCCGCCTTCATCACCTGCTCGGAGAGCTGCCGCTCGAGCGCGGTCTCGACCGCGGTCACGAGGGCCGGCGAGTCCTCGTCACCCCAGGGCGAGTGCTTGCCGAACGCGTTGCGGTACCACTTCTTGAAGTCGATCACGCCGGTCTTGGCCACGACCTTGCCGCTGTCGTCGTAGAGCCAGTGGCGCGGGAACGGGCTCGCGCCGGCGAGCTCGGGCTCGGCCCGGCCGTCGGCGTGCAGCGTCAGCGCGACCGTGCTCCACGCGAGCGGTGCGGTGATCTGGATGAACGGCGCGTGGTTGACGCGGCGGGGGGTCGGGACGCCGGTGCGACCACCCGCGGTCTGCACGAAGCGCACCCAGCCGTCGCCCACCTCGGGCTCGACCTGGATGTCGGGGAGCGGGAACGCGGTGATCGTCGTCGATCGCGAACCCAGCTTCATCGTCGTGGAGCCGATCATGCCCGACCCCTCCTGGCCGTGGCCGACGATCTTGCCGTCCTCGACCTCGATCCAGGCCGTCACCCGGTTGGCGAAGCGGAAGCGGTCGGCGTCGCGGAGCGCCTCGAGATCCTCGAGCACCTCAGGTGGGGTGGCGTCGTAGTGGGCCACCCCGCTGTCGAAGGGGAGCTTGGTCATCCCGGTGACGGCCTCGGAGGGGATCCATGAGAGCGACGTCGCCGTCGACTGGTAGCGCATGGCGTCACTGTGCTCCCGAGGCCATGGACGGGACAGTCGGACAGCAGGCCTGACCTGGTGTGGCTGCCACCCCCGCGGCGCGGCATGGTCGTGCCCTTCAGCCGGCGCCGTCGTCGCGGCTTCAATGGTCCCCACCATGCCGGACCAGATCACGGTGTTCCTCGCCGACGACAACCTCCTCGTCCGCGAAGGCGTCCGCGCCCTCGTGAACCGGGAAGACGACCTCGAGGTCGTCGGGGTGGCGGCCGACTACGACGAGCTCGTCGCGGGTGCGGTCGAGGCGGCCCCGCAGGTCGTCGTCACCGACATCCGCATGCCGCCCAGCTTCCAGCGGGAGGGCATCGAGGCGGCGAAGGAGGTGCGGCGCCACCATCCCGGTACGGGCATCGTCGTCCTCTCGCAGTACGACGACCCCGAGTACGCGATCTCGCTCCTGTCCGAGGGGGCGGCGGGCTACGCCTACCAGCTGAAGGACCGCATCGCCGAGGGCGACCAGCTGGTCCAGGCGATCCGCACGGTGGCGACCGGCGGCACTGCGCTCGACCCGATCATCGTCGACCGCCTCATGCAGCCGGTCACCAACGACAGCGGCCTGACGCCGCAGGACGAGGAGCTGCTCCGCTACATCGCCGAGGGCCGGCCGATGAAGGCGATCGCGGTGGCCCGCAAGACGACCCCCGAGGCGGTGAGCGACGACGTCGAGCGGGTGTTCCTGCACCTCGCGCAGGAGGCGTCGACGGGCGGTGAGAGCGCGCTGCAACGGCTGCGCCTGCTCCACCAGGCGATCGTGGACCGAGAGGAGCAGGGCGAGACGCTCAGCCGGCTGCTCCCCGGCGGCATCGCCGAGAAATTGCGCCGCGAGGGCCAGCGCATCGGCGAGAGCGAGTCGGTCATCGTCACCGTGCTCATGTCGGACATCCGCGGGTACTCGGGCATCGCCGAGCGGACCGCGCCGACCGCGCTCGCCGCGCAGCTCAACGAGCACCGCGCCGCGATGAACCGTGCGATCCTCGGCGAGGAGGGCACGGTGATGCAGTTCGTCGGCGACGCGGTGATGGCGGTGTTCGGCGCGCCGATCCCGCAGTCCGACCACGCCACCCGTGCGCTCGCCGCCGCGACCGCGATGCACGACGCGCAGCACCTGCTCAACGAGCGGTGGCAGTCGGAGGGGAAGGACGCGTTCGGGCTCGGCATCGGCTTGTCGACCGGGGAGGCGGCGGCGGCCCTGCTCGGCTCGGAGGAGCGGCTCGAGTACACCCTCGTGGGGGACACGGTGAACCTGAGCCAGCGCCTCCAGCAGTGGGCCGAGCAGGGTGAGATCGTCCTGTCGGAGGGAACCTGGGCGGCGCTGCCCGAGCCGCGACCTGACGCGGCGGCGATGGAGCCGGCGCTGGTGAAGGGGCGGACCACGCCGGTGGGGGGATGGAAGGTCGCGGCCTCCGCGGCGCCGGTGGTCACCTGAGGGCAGGCTGGTACTGGTACTACCGGCGGGGCACAGGTTCGCGCCCTTGGCGGTGGCGGCACGAGGTGGTCCGATGCAAGCAGGCTCCGAGAGGCCGAGCAGGTCGAAAGGATCGATGAGGTGGAGGACGCAGGGATGACGACGGGCGAGGCGCAGGGGTCGGGTGCGGAGCGGGTGCTCACGGTGCGCGGCCTGCGCAAGACCTACGAGGCCGAGGGCGCGCCGGTCCGGGCGCTGCGCGGCGCGGACCTCACGCTCGACCGCGGGGAGTTCGCGGCGATCATGGGACCCTCGGGCTGCGGCAAGTCGACGCTGCTCAACCTGGTGGCCGGGCTCGACCAGGCCGACGAGGGCGAGATCGTCCTGGCCGGCGAGACGGTCACGGGCCGGAGCGAGGACGACCTGGCCCGCATGCGCCGGCGCCACATCGGGATCGTCTTCCAGTTCTTCAACCTGCTCGAGGGCATGAGCGCGCTCGAGAACGTGGTGCTGCCCGCGGTCGTGGCCGGCTCGCCCCGCAAGAAGGCCGAAGGCCGGGCCCGCGACCTGCTCGACCTGCTGGGCCTCGGCGACAAGGCCAAGGCTGCGCCGGGCGTGCTCTCCGGCGGTCAGCGCCAGCGGTTGGCGATCGCCCGTGCGCTGGCCAACGAGCCGACGCTCGTGCTGGCCGACGAACCGACCGGCGCCCTCGACTCCGAGGGTGGCCACGAGGTGATGGAGCTGTTCCGCCGGCTGCACACGGGCGGGCAGACGATCCTGCTGGTGACCCACGACGACGACGTGGCCGCAGCGGCGAGCCGGCTCGTCCGGATGAAGGACGGTCGCGTGCTGACCGCTGAGGAGACGGTCAACACCGCGACCGTGCCCGCCTGAGGTGTCGACGGCCGGCGTCACCCTCGGCGTGACGGTCCCGGAGGACCGTCAGACCGCGCGACTCGGCTGGTGGGCCCCCGCGGCGTTCGTGATCGGGGTCGTCCTGACCGCCGGGATCGTGATCGTCGCCCGCTCGGTGGACGGTGGTCGTCCCGGCTGGATCGTCGGCGGTCTGCTGATCCTCGCCTGGCTGGCGGCCGGGTTGAGCCTGCTGCGCCGGGCCTGCCCGCTCGGCCGCCTCGCGCTGGTGGCCGCCGGCGGCGCGTCGATCGCGTACGCCGGCTTCGCGGCACGTGCGGCAGCCCTGCCGGACGATCCGTCGCCGCTGGCTGACTTCGCCGCCGCGTTCGGCCTCGCGATGCTCCCGGCCATCGGGCTGCACCTGCTGCTGGCGCTGCCCAACGGGTTCGTCGGCACGACGACCCGCCGCTGGCTGGCGATCATCGGCTACGGGACCTGCATGGCCGGCGTCCTCGTCTGGATGCTCGGTTCGCGCACCGGCGGCGGTTGGGCGGTGCTCCTTGCGGCGGTGCTGGCCGTCGTCACCGGGCTCGGCCCGGCCAACCAGCGCTACCGCGAAGCAACCGGCGTCACCAAGCAGCGGCTCCAGTGGATCGGCTGCGCGGTCGCGGTGGCAGGGGAGATCGCGCTCGTCGTGATCGCGATGCGGGTGCTGCTCGACTGGCCGCACGCGTTCGGGCTCGTCGCCGCGACCGCGTCGATCACCATCCCCCTGGCGATGCTGGCGTCGACCACCCCGCTCGTCAGCCGGGTCGACCGGCTGCTCGTCACGACCGTCTCGTTCACCGGACTCACCGGCGTCGTCGTCGCCGTGTACCTGGTGATCGTCATCGGCCTCGGCCCCGACCCGACCGACAAGGAGCGCAACCTCCTCGTCCTGTCGATGATCGCCGCCGGCGTCGCCGCGCTGCTCTACCTACCGGCCCGCGAGCGGTTGCACGAGCAGGCGAACCGCCTCGTGTACGGCGAGCGCCACGCGCCGGACGAGGCGCTCAAGACCTTCGGCAGCCGGCTCTCGCGCGCCATCCCGATGGACGAGCTGCTGCTGCAGCTGGCCGAGTCCTTGCGCAAGACGATGGGCCTCCGCTCGGCCGAGATCTGGACCGGCAAGGACGGCCGCTACGACCTGGCGGTGTCGGTACCCGACCAGGGCCTGCGCCAGCTGCGCATCGAGGACGCGGCGCTGCCGGTCGTAACCCGGGCCGGCGTGTCGGGCCAGGCGTGGGTCGCGGTGTGGCTCCCCGAGGTGCTCGTCGGCCGGGAGGACCACCAGATCCGGCTGGTGCCGATCAGCCACTCCGGCGAGCTGCTCGGCCTGATCATCCTCGACCGTCCCCGTGACGGCGACGCGTTCACCGAGGAGGACGACGAAGCCCTGGCCGACCTCGTCCGCCAGGTGGCGCTCGCGCTGCACAACGTCAACCTCGACTCCGCGCTGCAGGCCAGCCTCGACGAGGTGCGTCGCTATGCCGGTGAGCTCCAGGCCTCCCGGGCCCGCATCGTCGCCACCGGCGACGCCGAGCGTCGCAAGATCGAGCGCAACCTCCACGACGGCGCGCAGCAGCACCTCGTCGCCCTCGCGGTGAACCTGCGGCTCGTGCGCGACCTCGTCGAGGAGAACCCCGACGCGGCCGAGATGCTCGAGATGCTCGCGGACTCGGTCAAGGACACGATCCAGGAGCTGCGTGACCTCGCGCACGGCATCTACCCGCCGCTCCTCATGGACAGCGGCTTGCCCGAGGCGCTGCGGGCGGCGGCGGCCCGCAGCCCGCTCGAGGTCACCGTCGAGGCCGACGTGCAGCGCTACCCGACCGAGGTCGAGGCGGCCGTGTACTTCTGCTGCCTCGAGGCGATGCAGAACGCGGCCAAGCACGCCCCCGAGGCCCACGTGAAGGTGCGGGTCTGGGAGGAGGACGAGTCGCACCGACTCCGGTTCGCGGTCACCGACGACGGCCCGGGCTTCGACGTCGCGACCGCGACGGCCGGGCACGGCTACGTGAACATGTCGGACCGCCTCGGTGCGATCGGCGGCGAGGTCGACTGGGCCTCGTCACCCGGCGACGGCGCGACCGTCGCCGGCGCGGTGCCCATTGCCGCTTGAGCTGCGCCCCGGTCCACTCGCGACGGGCGCGCTGGTCAGCCGGGCCCGCCGGCCGAAGCTGGGCACCCGGATCGGGCTCGCTGTGCTCGTCGCGGTGGTGGCGGGGCTCGCGTCGGCCGGGCTGATCGCGGCGCAGCGGGCCGACACGTCGGTCGACCGCTTCGTCGACTGGTACCGCCCCGAGGACCGGATCGTGGTCACCGCGCCGGGGGTGTCGCCACGAGATGCCCTCGGCCTGCTCCGCACGACGGGCCGGCGGCCCGAGGTGGCCGATCGGCTGCTGCTCTCGGTCATCGTGGTGCGGGCCCACCTGCCCGGCGGGGACCCGGCGAGGGGAGCGATGGTCGCCGAGGCGCCGCTCAACCGCCCGCCGAGCGACATGGCCCGCTTCCGCATGCTGCGGGGAGGGCCGGCGGACCCTCGACGTCCGGACGAGACGGTCATCGACGAAGACCTCGCCGGCCTCCTCCACGCAGGGGTCGGCGACCGCATCGAGGTCGACCTGTACCCGGCCGACAAGATCGACGTCATCGGCAACGGGCGGGCGACGGCGCCTCGGGCGACCGTCGCGCTGCGGGTCACCGGGGTCATCCGCCGTCCGCAGGACCTCGAGCACGACCCGGAGTCGCAGCCCGACAACCTCGGCGAGTTCAACGACGCCTTCCTCGAGACGACGCCTGCCTTCTGGTCGAAGTACGGGCCTGATCTCGCGAACTACGGCTTCCACGAGCTCGTGCGCCTGAAGCCGAACGCGACCGCACGACGGCGGTTCATCGCCTCGTTCGCCGGACGCCGGGACACCACCTCGTTCCCCGCCGACGTGTTCCACGACACGAAGGTCGTGCACCGTGCGGTCCGCACCGAGGCG
>JAFBAD010000036.1 GCA_019247975.1 Acidimicrobiia bacterium | reverse complement strand
TCTCCTCGAGCAGCGCCTTGACCCAGTCGGCCCGAGCTTCGTGCATCGCCGCTTGCTGCCGCGCCAGCTCGGCCACGCGCGCCGGCGCGCTCCGATCGGCGAAGTACAGCTTGAGGAAGGCGAGGTCACGGATCTCGGGTTCCTTGTCGGGCAGCTCGCCCGACCACCGCGCGAGCTCGTCGAGCCCGGCGGGCGTGATCGAGTACGTGCGGCGCCGGCGCCCGCCCTCCTCGACGTCGACCTCCACCAGACCGGCGTCGACCAGCTTCAGCGGTTCCGTGTACAGCTGCGTGTGCGGGAACGCCCACATCCAGCCGGTGATGCGCTGCGATGACCGCTTCAGGTCGTAGGAGGTCTGGGGACCGAACGACGCCAGGCAGCCGAGGATCACGTGGTGCACCGTCGTCAGCTTCCGGTCGGCCACCTCGTCATAGTACATTCCGAACCGTTCTGAACGAACGGAGGGGATGATGCCGGAAGCCGAGCTGCTGCGGGCGGTCGACGACCTGGAGCAGGCGATCCGCGCCGCCGCCGGGGAGATCGAGGCGACTCGACGGCTACCCGACCACGTGATCGACGGGCTGAAGCGGGCCGGCCTGTTCCGCATGCCCATGCCCGAGTCGTGGGGCGGCCCGGAGGTCGATCCGCTCGCGCAGTTCCGGGTGGTCGAGCGGCTCTCGACCATCGACGCCTCGGTCGGCTGGTGCGCCATGATCGGCTCGGACGGCGGTTACTACTCGGCCAACCTCGACGATGACGCGGCCCGCGAGCTCTGGACCGATCTCGACGACGTGACCGCCGGGTGGCTCTTCCCGGGTGGCACGGCCACTCCGGTCGACGGCGGCTACACGGTCAAGGGGCGCTGGGCGTTCGGCAGTGCGAGCCTGCACGCGCAGGTGATGGTCGCGGGTTGCCTCGTGCCCCACGACGGAGGGATCCGCCTGCGGGCCGACGGCGGGCCCGAGCTGCGGATCGTCGTGGTCCCCGCCGCCGAGGTCACCTCGGTCGACACCTGGCACACGACCGGGCTCGCCGGCAGCGGCAGCAACGACTACGTGATCGACGACGTGTTCGTGCCGGAGGAGCACTCGTGGGCCTTCCTCGAGCCACCGCAGCGAGATCGGCCGCTCTACCGCTTCCCCTACATGTTCTTCGGCAACATCGCGGCGGTGCCGCTCGGCGCCGCGCGCGCCGCGGCCGATGAGCTGATCGCGCTCGCCCACGAGAAGATCACGTTGCCGGCGGGCACGGCGATGCGTGACGAGGCCCGCACCCAGACGGCGGTGGCGACCATCGAGTCGCTCATCGCGCCGGCCCGCGCATGGGCGCTCGAGGTGCTCGAGGAGATCTGGGCGACCGTGACCGCGGGCGACGCCGTCGACGCGGCGACCACCGCCCGCTTCCGGCTGTCGGTCATGCACGCCTTCCGGGCCGCCAAGCAGGCGGCCGACCTCGCCTACGAGACCGCCGGCACCACGGCGATCTACCGACCGCACCCGCTCGATCGCATCCTGCGCGACCTCACGACCATGGGCCAGCACATGCTCGGCTCGACGCGCACGCTGGAGCCTGCGGGCCGGGTGCTCCTCGGTCTCGCTGCGGACGCACCCGTCTTCTGACCGCCCCCCTGCGAAATTGGCCACGTTTGCCGCGCCATGCGCGGCGAACGTGGCCAATTTCGGCTGTGGGATGGGACTAGAGGCCGAGCTCGCGGACGATGTCGACCATGAGCTGGCCGGCTTCGGTGGGGTTCTGGCCGACGCGGACGCCGGCATCGGCCAACGCCTCCATCTTCGCATTGGCCGTGCCCTTGCCGCCCGAGACGATGGCGCCGGCGTGGCCCATCTTCTTGCCCGGAGGGGCGGTGACGCCGGCGATGTAGGACGACACCGGCTTCGACATCTTCGTCTTGATGAACTCGGCGGCCTCCTCCTCGGCCGACCCGCCGATCTCACCGATCATCATCACGGCCTTGGTGTCGGGGTCGGCCTCGAAGGCCTCGAGGCAGTCGATGAACGACGTGCCGGGAACCGGGTCGCCGCCGATGCCGACGCACGTCGTCACCCCGATGCCCTGCAGCTTGAGCTCGTAGAGCGCCTGGTAGGTGAGCGTGCCCGAGCGGCTCACGATGCCGACCGGGCCGCCGGGCTTGGCGATCTCGCCGGCGGTGATGCCGATGTTGGCCTTGCCCGGGCTGATGATGCCGGGGCAGTTCGGGCCGAGGATGCGGGTGCCCGGGTGGTCGCGCTTCACCTTGTTGAAGAACCACGCCTCGTCCTGCGCGGGCACGCCCTCGGTGATCACGACCACCAGCTCGATGCCCGCTTCGGCGGCCTCCATGACCGCGGCCTTCACGCCCGGGGCGGGGATGAAGACGCACGACACGGTCGCGCCGGTCGCTTCCTTCGCCTCGCCGACCGACGCGTAGATCGGCACGCCGTCCACGTCGGTGCCGGCCTTCTTCGGGTTCGTGCCCGCTACGACCTGCGTGCCGTAGTCGCGGTTGCGGAGGCCGTAGAACCGGCCCTGCGACCCGGTGAGGCCCTGGTAGACGACTTTGGTCTTCTCGTCGACGAAGATCGCCATGGCTGTGCCCTCCTACTTCCCGGCCAGCGCGACGACGGCCTCGGCGGCCTCGATCATCGTCGGCTTGGAGATGAACGTGTCGGACTCGTGATCGGCGAGGATCGCCCGGCCCTCTTCGGCGTTGGTGCCGTCGAGGCGGATCACGATCGGCGAGCCGATGTCGACCCGACCGAGCGCGGTGACGATCCCGTTCGCCACCTCGTCGCCCTTGGTGATGCCGCCGAAGATGTTGATGAAGATCGCCTTCACCTTCGGGTCGTTGTTGATGACCTCGAGCGCGCCGGCCATCACCTCGGCGTTGGCACCGCCACCGATGTCGAGGAAGTTCGCCGGCTGACCGCCGACCTGGCTGACGATGTCGACGGTCGACATGGCGAGGCCGGCGCCGTTGGCGATGATGCCGACCGTGCCGTCGAGGCCGACGTACTGCAGGCCCTTCTCGTGGGCCGCGGTCTCGCGCTCGTCGCGCTCCTGGGTCGCCTCGTACTGCTCGTAGTCGGGGTGGCGGAACACCGAGTTGCCGTCGAGCGTGACCTTCGCGTCGAGCGCGTGGACCCGGCCGTCGGGCGTGAGGATCAGGGGGTTGATCTCAACGAGGTCGGCGTCGCCCTCGACGTACGCGCGGTAGAGCTTCTGGAGGATGTCGACGGTTCCCTCGGTCGCGTCCGGGTCGAGCTTCGCCTCGGCCACCCAGGCGCGAGCGGCGGCCTCGGTCAAGCCGTCGACCGGGTCGATCCAGACCTTGGCGATCGCATCGGGATCGGACTCGGCGACCGCCTCGATCTCGACGCCGCCCTGCGCCGAAAGCATCCCGAGGTGCTTCTTGGCCGACCGGTCGAGGGTGAAGCTCGCGTAGTACTCCTTGGCGATGTCGGAGGCCTGCTCGATCCAGATGCGCTCGACCGTGTGACCCTTGATGTCCATGCCGAGAATGTTCGAGGCGTGCGTGCGGACCTCGTCGGCGTCGTTGGCCAGCTTGATGCCGCCGGCCTTGCCGCGCCCGCCCACCTGCACCTGCGCCTTCACGACGACCGGGTAGGACCCGATCCGCTCGGCCACCTCGACCGCGCCGTCGACCGTGGTGGTCACGTCGCCGGGCGAGACGGGGATGCCGAAGGTCGCGAAGAACTGCTTGCCCTGGTACTCGAAGAGGTCCACGAAGGCTCCTGGTCGGTCGTCAGATCGGTGAGGTCAGCGGGTTGTGGTCAACCGGCCTCGAGCGCGGCGTCTCGTTCGTCGAGGGCTCGTGCGAGCCAGTCCGTGATGGTCGCCATCGGCGCCCCAGGGGTGAAGATGGCCGCCACGCCCTGCTCCTGGAGCTCGGCGATGTCGGCCTCGGGCACGATCCCTCCGCCGAACACCACCACGTCGTCGAGGCCACGCGTGCGCAGCTCCTCGATCACCCGCGGGAAGAGCGTCATGTGCGCGCCGGACAGGACGGAGAGGCCGACCGCGTCGGCATCCTCCTGCAGCACGGTCTCGGCCACCTGCTCGGGCGTCTGGAACAGACCCGTGTAGATCACCTCGAACCCCGCGTCGCGGAGCGCCCGGGCGATGACCTTGACGCCCCGATCGTGCCCGTCGAGGCCGGGTTTGGCCACGACGACTCGATGGCGGCGCTCCACGGCAGGGATACTACGCGGGTGCCTCGCGACGCCTCCCATTCGCCGCGCCCCCTCTCGTGAGCCCTGTCGCGCCGTCCGGCAACCACGCCGGGAGGGCTCTCCTGACCGGCACGCTCGCCATCGTCGTGATCGGCGTGATCCTCTTCCTGGCTGCGGTCGTGCTGGGCAACCGCAACAGCACCGACCTCCGCCTCGGTGACCAGACCTTCCACGCGGGGAGCACCAGCCGGCAATCCAAGGCGATCGCCAAGGGCGGCCCGATCCTCTACTCCGACGTGTCCGGCGAGAAGGGTCGCGACATGATCCTGCAGCACCTCGGGTCGAACGAGAACACGGGCTGGTACGCGTTCCGGGCCCAGCCGGCGAACAAGGCCCGTGACTGCGTCTGGGAGTGGCAGAAGGCGAAGCATCAGTTCCGGGCGACCTGCGACCACTCGCTCACCGCCCCGGCGAACGGGGCCGGGCTGGAGCACTACCGGGTGCACGTCCGCGACGGCCAGGTCGACGTCGACCTCAACTTCGCGGCCCGCACCACCACGACGACCACCGCTTCGACCACCACGACCGCGCCCGAGTCGGGCAACGTCCCGACCTCGACCACCGAGGCCCCGTAGCCGTTCAGGAGGCGTCGAAGAGGTGCAGGAGCTCTTTGCGCTGCACCTTGTTGGTGCCGGTGCGGGGCAGCTCGTCGACCGCGACGATGCGCACCGGGACCTTGTAGTCGCTGAGGCGCTCGGCGGCCCAGGCCCGCACGGCCGCCTCGTCGAGCGCCGCACCCTCGACCAACCGCACGACCGCCGCCGGCAGCTCGCCCTTGCGCTCGTCGGGCAGCCCGATCACGGCCGCCTCGACGACGTCGGGGTGCTGCTCCAGCGCCTGTTCGATCTCGACCGCGTAGACCGAGTAGCCGCCGTGCTTGATCACGTCCTTCTTCCGGCCCGCGAAGAACACGACGTTGCGCGGGCCGAGCCGGGCGAGGTCGCCGGTGCGCAGCCACCCGTCCTCGGTGAGCGTGGCCGCGGTGGCCTCGGCGTCGCCTCGGTAGCCGCGCAGCACGCCGGGCCCCTTCACCAGCAGCTCGCCGGTCGTCCCCCGGGGGACCTCGTTGCCGTCGTCGTCGATGACCTTGAACGAGTAGCCCGGAAGCGCCATGCCCATCGACGATCCGAGGCTCTTGCTGAAGCCCGGCGGTGAGAACTTGGCGGCGACACCGCCGCCGGTCTCGACCATCCCGTAGCCCTCGGCGAACGCCGCCTCACCGACCGCGCCCACGAGCGGCAGCACCGCGGTGGCGCCCATCTTCTTGAACGTCGCTGCGAGGTCGGCCGGCATCGCGTCGGCGCCCGAGATCCAGAGTCGCACCGACTTCAGGTCGCGCTGCTCGGCGCCCGCCTCGAGCAGCATCCGGTACATCGCCGGCACGCCGACGTACACGCTCGCGTGGCGGGACTCGATGGCGTCGAGGACCCGCACCGGGTTGAAGCGGGGCAGGAACCAAACCGGCACGCCGGCGCACGCCATGGCGAGCGTGATGGCGAAGCCCATGATGTGGGCGATCGGCAGGCTCACCACTGCGTTGTCGTTGCGGAGCCCGGACGGGAACAGCGCGGTGGCGGTGAGCGAGCCGACCAGGCTGCGATGGGTGAGCTCGACGCCCTTCGGCTTGCCGGTGGTGCCCGACGTGTAGAAGAGCGCGGCGACGTCGCCGGGCTGAGCCGGCACCGCGCGGCCGAGCGCCGCGGCCGACGGGAGCTCCGAGGCGGCGCGCAGCGTCAGCGCGGCCCCCGAGTCCTTCTCGACGTGGGCGATCTCGTCGGGACGCATCAGGGAGTTCACCGGCGCCGGGATGGCACCGGCCCGCGACGCCGCCAGGCAGAGCAGGAGCTGCTCGTAGCCGTTCGGCGTGGCGACGACGACCACCTGCCCCGGTTGCACCCGCTCGGCGATCCCGCCGGCCCAGAGGTCCACCAGCGCGGCGGCCTCGGCGACGGTCACCGTGAGGCCGCCGTCGGCCTCCTCGACCAGGTCGTTGGGGCCGCGCACCTCGGCGAGCCGTTCGAGGAGGAGGCCGAGCGTGTGGTCGCGCCGGAAGGCGAGACCGGCCTGCTTCAGCGGGTTGAGGAGGACCATCGGGTCAGCGAGCCACCTTCTCGAGCGGCGCCCACGCGAGGAGCAGGCGCTTCTCGCCGACCTCGGGGAAGCGCACGACGGCCTCGGTCTTGTCGCCCGCGCCCTCGATGTCGAGGATCACCCCTTCGCCCCACTTGTTGTGGCGGACGTCGTCGCCGACCTTCAGGCCGAGCGACTCGGCACCGCTCGGCGTCGGACCCTTCGGCCGCAGCGCGGCCTCGACGATCCGGTCGCGGCCTTCGGGGCTGCGCCGGCCGCCGTCGCTCCACCGGTCGTCGCCCCACGTCGAGCTGCTGCGGGACGGGCGTCGCCGTCCCTCGGTGGTCTTGACCAGGCCGGCGGGGATCTCGTCGAGGAACCGGCTCGGCGGGTTGTACTGCGTGGACCCGAACAGCATGCGGCTCCATGCGTGGCTGAGGTGCAGCCGCTCGCGGGCTCGGGTGATGCCCACGTACGCGAGCCGCCGCTCCTCCTCCAGCTCGTCGGGTTCGCCGAGCGAGCGGAGGTGCGGGAAGACGCCGTCCTCGAGGCCGATGATGAACACGTTGGGGAACTCGAGGCCCTTGGCCGAGTGCAGGGTCATGAGCACGACGAACGAATCGTCCTCGTCGAGCTCGTCGGTGTCGGCCACCAGGCTGACCTGCTCGAGGAACTCGTCGACCGCCTCGAAGTCGGCGGCTGCGCCGATGAGCTCGGCCAGGTTCTCCAGCCGCCCCTCCGCCTCGACGGAGTGCTCGGCCTGCAGCTCGGCGACGTAGCCGCTGCCGTCCAGCAGCGCCTCCAGCACGCGGGCCGGGCCTTCGTCGATCCGTTCGGCGGCCGTGTCGATGATCGTCAGGAAGCTCTCGATGCCCTTCTGCGCACGCGTGCTCGCACCCGAGTCGTCCGCACGACGCAGCGCCTCCATGAACGTGAAGCCGTGGCCGGCCGCGTACGTGTCGAGCCGGCCGATCGTGCTGTCGCCGACGCCCCGCTTGGGGACGTTCAGCACCCGCTTGACCGATACCTCGTCGGCCGGGTTCACGACCGACCGCAGGTACGCCAGCGCGTCCTTCACCTCGCGCCGGTCGTAGAAGCGGGTACCGCCGATCACGCGGTACGGGATGCCCGCCCGCATCAACGAGTCCTCGAGCACGCGGCTCTGCGCGTTGGTCCGGTAGAAGACCGCCATGTCGCCCCAGCGCGAGTCACCGACCTCGTGCAGCTTCGACATCTGCTGCACGACCCACTGCGCCTCGTCGACCTCGTCCTCGGCGTGGAACCGGGCGATGGCCTCGCCGCCGCCCTGGTCGGTCCAGAGCTCCTTCGGCTTGCGACCCATGTTGTTGGCGATGACCGCGTTGGCCGCGTCGAGGATCGTCTGCGTCGACCGGTAGTTCTGCTCGAGCAGGATCACGGTCGCGTCCGGGAACGCCTCCTCGAACTCGAGGATGTTCGAGATGTCCGCACCACGGAAGCGATAGATCGAGTTGTGCACGAGCACGCCGTCGGCGACGTACGTGTGCGTCGGATCGACCTCGAGGTCGTACACCGGTCCGGCGTAGTCCTCGTAGGACACCGACTCGACCTCGACGGGCACGAACCGGCCGTCCTCCGGCACGAGCACGTGCATCCCCGGCCGCAGGTGGCTGAGCGGCGTGAACGCGTAGATGCGCCCGTCGATCGTCGCCCGCCGCCGGATGTGCAGCCCGCCAGCCTGGGCAGCCCGCTGTGCTTCAGCGATGGCTGCCGGGTAGCTCTTGAAGCTGGTCTCCACCCGCTTGTTGGGGCCTTTGCCGACCCGCACGTTGAACCCTGCGCCAGCCAGCCGCGCGGCGACGTCCTCGCGACTCGACGACCACTGCAGTCGGTGGTAACCGACGCCGGAGCCCCGTCGATCGCTGTACATCGTCAGGTTGAGCGTCTGGCGGCGACCACCGGCCTGGGGCATGAAGTGCGGGAAGTCAGGGTGCAGATCAAGGTCGTCGAGCAGCTCCTTCGCACGCGACCTCGTGTCGATCTCCGCGTACAGCCGCCCGAGGAGCTCCTCCCCCATCGCCAGGCTGCGCCCGATGCCGTGGAAGCACGCCGTGGGCAATCCATAGGTCGCCGCGAACCAGGACTCCCAGTACGACGCGTCCGCCCGCGTGTCGCACACCTTGAGGATCCACAGACGGTCACCGTGCTCCTGGTTGATGCGCACGCGAACGCCCTGGTCCAGGCGGCCCTGGGAGTCGGCCCGCATGCTCTTCGTCAGGCCGACGCGGAAGCCACGGTCGGAACGCTCCATCAGGTACACGACGTACTGATCCGGCTTGAGAGCAGGGTCGGCGAGGAGGATGTGGTGGGGGGTGCCGCGGAGGGTGCGGCCGCCGGCTCGCACCTCGTACAGGCGGCCCTCGTACCGGCCGGGCTGGACGTGCACGACCGTGCCGGTGCGGACGGCGCCGTCGCCGCCGGTGCCGATCACCTCGTCGCCCACTGCGACCTCTTCGATCGGCAGCTCACCGGACGGCGTGGCGACCATCGTCCCCGGTGGCAGGCACTGATCGCTGTCGCCCACGACACAGACGTTGCGGTGCTCCGCGGCGAGGAGGAGGACGAGCTCGTTCTGGACCGCGTTGGTGTCCTGGTACTCGTCGACCAGCACGTGGCGGAACCGGCGGCGGTAGTGCTCGAGCACGTCGGGGTGCTTCTGGAACAGCGTGACGGTGACCGACAGCAGGTCGTCGAAGTCCATGGCCCCGGCCTTGAGCAACCGGGCCTGGTACTCCTTGTAGATGTCGGCGATCTTCCGCTCGAAGATCACCTTGGCCCGCTCGGTGTAGGCGTCGACCCCGATGTGGTCGTTCTTGGCCGCCGAGATGAGGGCGTGCACGGAGCGGGGCGGGAACCGCTTGCTGTCGAGGTTCAGGTCCCGGATCACGTAGCCGGTGAGCCGCACCGCGTCGGCCTGGTCGTAGATCGTGAACGACTTGGGGTAGCCGAGCTTGTCCGCGTCGCGCCGCAGGATGCGCACGCAGGCCGAGTGGAAGGTCGACACCCACATCTTCTGGGCCACCGGTCCGACCAGCGCGCCGACCCGCTCCCGCATCTCCTGAGCGGCCTTGTTGGTGAAGGTGATCGCCAGGATCTCGAACGGCGAGATGCCACCTTCGAGGATCAGGTGCGCGATGCGGTGGGTCAGGACCCGGGTCTTGCCCGAGCCGGCACCGGCGATGACGAGCAGTGGGCCTTCGTCGTGGACGACCGCCTCCCGCTGGACCGGGTTGAGGCCCTCGAGGAGATCGAGCTCGCCGCCGTCGAAAGGCATCGAAGCCATCCTACGGGTGCCCTCCGACAGGTTCGGGAGCCGGCCGACCTGGAACACTCAACCCATCGAGCCCGAACCCGCGCCGGAACCAGAGGACACCGGTCCGACGACGGGACACACGCGTGCGCTGGCCCGGAAGAGCCTCAAGCGCAGCGCGGCGGTCCTCATCTTCCTGCTGATCTTCAACCACCTGGTGGTGCCCCAGCTCGGCGGCGCCCGCCGCGCGATCCACCTGCTCGGCAACGTCAACCCGATCCTCCTCGTCCTCGCCCTCGGGCTCGAGATCGGGGCGTTCGCGGCGTACACGCAGCTGACTCGGGCCACCCTGCCCAAGGACGCGCCGGTCAGCCGCCAGACCCTCTTCCGCATCCAGCTGTCGACCAAGGCGGTCACCAACCTCGTGCCCGGCGGCAGCGCGGCCGGGGGGACGCTCGGCTTCCGCCAGATGACCGCAGCGGGCATCGACCCGGCCCACGCCGGCTTCTCCCTCGCGACGGTCGGCCTGGGCTCCGCGGTCGTCCTCAACCTCCTCCTCTGGTTCGCGCTGCTGTTCTCGATCCCGATCCGCGGGTTCAACCCGGCCTACGTGACCGCAGCCATCGTCGGGGTCATCCTCCTGGCCGCCTTCGCGGGCCTGATCCTCCTGCTGATGCGGGGCCGCGACCGGGCCGAGCGGGTCATCAGGGCCGTGGCCCGAAGGGTGCCGTTCGTGAAGGAGGACGCCGCCGCTCGCGTCGTCCGCCAGATCGCCGGCCAGCTCCAGGAGCTCGCCGGCAACACCCCGCTGGTGTGGCGCAGCCTCGGCTGGGCCGTCCTCAACTGGGTGCTGGACGCCGCGTCGCTCGGGGTCTTCATCATGGCGTTCGGCGGCTACGTCAACCCGATCGACCTGATGGTCGCGTTCGGCCTCGCCAACGTGCTGGCGGCGATCCCGCTCACCCCCGGTGGCCTGGGCGTCGTCGAGGCGGTGCTCACGTCCACGCTCGTCGGGTTCGGCCTCGACCGGGGCACTGCGGCGATCAGCGTGGTCACCTACCGGCTGGCCGCGTTCTGGCTCCCGATCCCCCTGGGCGCCCTCGCCTACGGCTCGCTCAAGTTCGGCCCGGGGAAGCTCACCCGCGAGCGGGAGCGGCGCCTCATCCGCCAGCTCAAGGCGGACACCGAGGACGTCGCCCACGTCCGCAAGTGGGACATGGAGTCGCACGTCTAGGACGTGGTCTGCAGGCGATCCTTGAAGAGGTCGAGGACCTTCTGGAGCGCGTCGTGGGTCGGGTGACCGGGCTCGTCGACGAGGTCGCCGGTGACCACCGAGTGGGCGGTCTTCGGGATGCCGTGCGGGTTGCCCTCCGAAGAGTCGATCTCCACCGCGATGAAGCGGTCGCCGAGCTCGCGCCGCAGGGTCTCGAACCGCTCCTCGGGCACGAACCGGTCGCAGGTGAAGCGCAGGCCGAGGACGTCGACACCGCCCGCAGTGCGCTCCTTCACCTTCGCCAGGTCGGCGTCGGAGATCCCGATGTCCGCCCGCCGGCTCTTCGTCAGCCCGAACGGCAGCGACGGCTGGCTCAGCACCGGCGCGAGCACCGTCTCGTCGACCATCATCCCGAGCGCGAACCCGCCGGTGAAGCACATGCCGATGACGCCGACGCCGGGCCCGCCGCAGCGCTCGTGCTCGTGCTGCGCCAGCGCGCGCAGCCACGTGGTGACCGGCGACGTCTGCCGGAGCGCGAACGTCGAGAACTCGCGCGAGACGCAGGCGCCGACGATCGAGCGCGTGACGTACAGGCCCGAGATCGGTCGGCCGGGTTCGCCGAAGAGCACCGGCATGACCGCCGAGCAGCCGATGTCGATAACGCGGCGGGCGAACGTCGCGACGTCCGGCGTGATGCCGGGCATCTCCGCGATCACGATGACCGCCGGCCCGGACCCGGCCCGGAAGACCGTCTTCGTCTTCCCGTCGGCCGTGAAGGTGTCGGTCTGGAACCCGTCGAGCTCGCGCACGGGCCGGGAAGCTAGCCCTGCGGGCAGGCGGCGATCAGGGCTCCGTCGATCACGCCGGGGTCGCCCTGACGTGAGCCCTGCGGGCCGAACTTGGAGCGGACCACGAGGGTCGAGCCCTTCCGCTGGAAGAGCGGCTCCCTGACCGCAGGCTCGTCGAGGTCCAGCCAGCGTCCGCCGAAGTGGCTCCGCTTGGCCACCAGCCCGACGGTGTCCGCGCCCTTCTTCGAGACCACCGTGACGGTCTGCGTGAGCGTGGTCGCGTCGCCCGAGTCGGCCTTGACGTCGGTCGCCTTCACGACGACCGGCTCGCCGTCCGCGGTGCCCGTCGCGTCGAGCTCGAAGCGGCGCTGCGCGGTCGGGTCGGTCGGCGCGGGGTCGGGACCGGCGCACGCGGTCACCGTCAGCTGCACCGAATCATCCTCGAGCGACAGCACGCCCTTGCCGGCGGCGACGGTGGCGGGGATGGTCGCCCGCGACGGCGCGCGGGTGGTCGTGCTGCTCGTCGACGCGGCATGGTCGTCGCCGCCGCTGCAGGCGACGAGGAGGACCCCTGCGACCAGCAGGGGCAGGGCCTTGCTCAGACCCGACCGGCTCCGGCCACGTCGCTCCAGTAGTAGACGCTCGCGACCTGCACGTACGAGCCCGTGTGGGGAGCGTGGATGATCTGACCGCCACCGATGTAGAGGGCGACGTGGTGGATCGGGCTGCCGTAGAAGACGAGGTCGCCCGGCTGCAGGTCGCTCATCGAGATGTGCTGCGTCGAGCTGTACTGTGCGGCCGACGAGTGCGGGAGCGAGCGGCCACCGTGGGCCCACGCCCACATGACGAGGCCCGAGCAGTCGAACCCGGTGCTGGGCGACGCGCCGCCCCACGTGTAGCGGACCCCGAGCACGCTGCGAGCCGCGGCGATGGCGGCGTCCGCGCCCACCCCGACGGGCGGGTTGGCAACCGGCGGTGACGGCGGCGACGACGGGGAGTCGACCGGCGGGGCGGCCGGCTCGTCGACGACCGGGTGCGAGGTGCTGACGTGCGACGCGGTGCGTCGCGCCGCGGCGCGGGCACGGGCGGCCGCCGCAGCGGCCTGGCGACGCTGCTCCGCGGCCACCAGCCGCGCCAGCTCGCCCTTGACCTTCGAGACGACCTGCTGCTGCTCGTCGACCGCGGACTGCGCGGCCTTGCGCTTCGCATCGACCTTCGCCTTCGCCGCCTCGGCGGACTGCTCGGCCTCGTGCAGCGCCGTCGTCTGGACCTCGGCCTCCGCCTTCGCGGTGTGCAACCGATCCAGGAGGTCCTCACGGTCGCCGATGGCCGCCGACGTGTAGCCCTCGCGGCGGCCGACCTCGTTGCCGTCGGTGGATGCGAGGACGTCGGTCGCGGTGCCGCCCTGGTCGCCCATCATGTAGGCGTTCACGGCGTAGCTGGCCACGTTGTCGCGCCGCTTCGCGAGCTCCGCGTTGGTGGCGGCGACCCGGGCCTTCACGGCGGCGACCTTCTGCTGGACGTCGCTCAGCGCAAGGCGCGCGTCGTTGTACTGCTCGGCGAGGATCTCGGCCTCGTTCTCCAGCGCGTCGAGCTTGTTCGCGACCCGCTCGGCCTCGGCCCGCTTGTCCCCGATGGGGTCGCCGTACGCACCGGTGGCTGCTGCGATCGGCACCGCCGCGGTCGCCAGGGCCAGCACGCCCGCGACGAAGCGGAGGGGTCTGCGGCGGAGCATGGGTGGCAACGTTACAAAACCGTGACCGTCCCGTGCCAAATCCCGCCGGAGCGGCGACGAACCCCAGGTCAGGCCGCTTGTTCGTGCAGAGTGACCGTCGTCACTACTCCCATTCGATGGTGCCGGGCGGCTTCGACGTGATGTCGTAGGCGACCCGGTTGACCCCCTGCACCTCGTTGATGATGCGGCTCGACATGCGCTCGAGGAGGTCGTAGGGCAGCCGGGCCCAGTCCGCGGTCATCGCATCCTCGCTCGTGACCGCGCGGATGATGATCGGGTACGCGTAGGTCCGCTCGTCGCCCATCACCCCGACGCTGCGGATGTCGGGCAGGACCGCGAACGCCTGCCAGATGTCGCGCTCGAGGCCGGCCGCCCGCACCTCCTCGCGCACGATCGCGTCGGCCCGCTGGAGGATCGCCACCCGCTCGGGCGTCACCTCGCCGATGATGCGGACACCGAGACCGGGACCCGGGAACGGCTGGCGCCAGACGATCTCGTCGGGCAGGCCGAGCTCGGTGCCGACCGCGCGCACCTCGTCCTTGAAGAGCAGGCGGAGCGGCTCGACCAGCTCGAACTGCATGTCCTCGGGAAGGCCACCGACGTTGTGGTGGCTCTTGATGCGCGCGGCCTCGCTCGTGCCCGACTCGATCACGTCGGGGTAGAGCGTGCCCTGCACGAGGAAGCGGGCGTCTTCGATGCCGCCCGACGTCTCCTCGAAGATGCGGATGAACAGCTCGCCGATCGTCTTGCGCTTGTCCTCGGGTTCGGTGATGCCGGCGAGGCGCTCGAAGTAGCGCTCGGCCGCGTGCACCTGGATGAGCTCGATGCCCTGGTGACGCTGGAAGGTCTCGACCACCTGGTCGCCCTCGCCCTGGCGCATGAGCCCGGTGTCGACGAAGACGCACGTGAGCTGCGGACCGATCGCCTTGTGCACCAGTGCGGCAGCCACCGCCGAGTCGACCCCGCCGGACAGCGCGCAGATCACGCGACCGGTGCCGACCTGGGCGCGGACCGCCGCGACCTGCTGGTCGATCACCGAACCCATCGTCCACGTCGGCGCGCACCCGCAGACGTCGTAGAGGAACTGCTCGAGCACCGCCTGGCCGTGCGGGGTGTGCACCACCTCGGGGTGGAACTGGACGGCGTGGATGCGCCGGCCCACGTGCTCCATGGCGGCGACGGGCACGTCGGTGGTCGATGCGGTGACGGTGAAGCCGGTCGGCGCGGTGGTGATCGAGTCGAAGTGGCTCATCCACACCTGCTGGTGGGTGGGCTGGCCGCCCGAGAACAGCACGCCCGGGGCGAGGACCTCGAGGTCGGTGCGGCCGTACTCGCCCTTGCCGGTGCGCGAGACCTCGCCGCCCAGGTCGCGGGCGACGAGCTGGGCGCCGTAGCAGATGCCGAGGACGGGCAGCTCCAGATCCCAGACGTCGGTGTCCAGACCCGGCGCGCCGTCGACGTGGACCGACTTCGGTCCGCCGCTCAGGATGATCCCCGCGGGGTCGCGTGCGGCGAGCTCGGCCGCGGTGATCGTGTGCGGGACGATCTCGCTGTACACGTGCGCCTCGCGCACGCGCCGGGCGATGAGCTGCGCGTACTGCGCGCCGAAGTCGACGACGAGGACCGGCCGGTCGGCGGCGCTCACGACGTCACCACCAGATCGGCCTTCTGCAGCTCCTTCAGGGTGGCGTGGCCGCAGAGCGCCATCGCCCGGCGGAGCGCGCCCATCAGGTTGAGGTCGCCCCGGTCGTCGGGCGCCGGGCCGGTGAGGATCTGCTCGAGCGTGCCTCGGGTACCGACGGCCACCCGCGAACCGCGAGGCAGCGTCGGGTGGGCGGCGGCGAGGCCCCAGTGGTGGCCGCGACCGGGCGCGTCGACGGCCGCGGCGAACGGCGCACCGAGCATCACCGCGTCGGCCCCGCACACGATCGCCTTCGCGATGTCACCGCCGGTCGCCATGCCTCCGTCGGCGATGATGTGCACGTACACCCCGGTCTCGTCGAGGTGGCGCATGCGGGCGGCGCGTGCGTCCGCGATCGCGGTGGCCTGCGCGACGCCGGTGCCGAGCACGCGACGGGTGCTCGACGAGCGGCCGGCCCCGACGCCGACCAGGATCCCGGCCGCGCCGGTGCGCATGAGGTGCAGCGCGGCCTGGTAGCTCGAGCAGCCGCCGACCAGCACGGGCAGGTCGAGGCGGCGCACGAACGTCTTCAGGTTGAGCGGGTCGTCCACGCCCTTGGTGACGTGCTCGGCCGACACGACCGTGCCCTGGATGACGAGCAGGTCGAGCTCGGCCGCGACGATCGCATCGGTGAGGTCCTCGACGCGGTGGGGCGTGACCGCGCCGCACGAGATGACCCCGGCCTTGCGGATCTCCTTGACCCGCTGCCCGATCAGGTCCGGCTTCACCGGCTCCCGGTAGATCGCCCGGAGCCGCTCGCTGACCTCGTCGTCCGGCGCCTCGGCGATCTCGACCAGGAGCTCGGTCGGATCCTCGTAGCGGGTCCAGAGGCCCTCGAGGTTGAGCGCGGCGACGGCACCGAGCTGACCGAACGCGATCGCGGTCGTCGGGCTCACGACGCCGTCCATCCCCGAGGCGATCACCGGCAGCTCGAAGCGGAACGCGTCGATCTCCCACGCCAGGTCGACGTCCTCGGGGTCGCGGGTGCGCCGGCTCGGCACGATCGCCACCTCGTCGAGGCTGTAGGCGCGGCGACCGGCCTTGCCCATGCCGATGTCGACCTCGCTCACGGATCGAATCTACTGGCCCCCCAACGGGGCCCCGGACCGCTTCAGGCTCGAAGCGTCAGCGGGCCCGGCTGCCGAGCGGACCCATCCAGGCGAAGGCGAGCCCGATCACCAGGCCCACGATCGGCAGGACGAGGAGCAGGATGCTGTCGAGCGGCAGCGTGCCGAGCGGGAGCAGCAGGGCACCGATCGAGCCCCCGAGGATGAACCCGCCGATCGCCCCGAGCACCCGGCGACCGTGTCCCCTCGGGGTGGCGGCGCTGTTCTCGACCAGCGGATCGCCGGAGTCGACCACCTGTCGGCCACTGAGCAGCAGGCCGGCGAGGCCGACCACGATGCCGACGACCGACGCCCAGAAGAGCGGGTTGGACGTACCGCTGCCCTTGACCTTCATGTACACCGAACCGCTGCAGACCTGCTTGCCGCTCTCGTCGTGGTGGCCTGCCAGCTTGAACTTCACGCCGGTGACGAACGACGGGAGGCTGTAGCCCCGGCGGCCCTTCTTGGCCGTGCGCACCGACGTCTTGTCCCACGTGTCGATGGTGTGCGACTGCCCCAGGGGCAGGTCGATGTCGAGGCTGCCGGCGATGTCGCGCCGGGTCGTCGTCTTGTGGCCCTTGCCGTTCTTCAGGAAGCCCTTCCAGGCGACGATGTCGTGGCGAGGGATGGTGATCACGTCGCCCGACTTGTGATCGGTGGTGCGCAGCGTGATGCCGGCCTTCTTCCAGACACCGATCGCTCTGCAGGCGCCTGCGGGCGAGACCACGTCGGCGCCGGCGGGCGCCGCGGCCACGACCCAGATGGGTGCGGCGACGAGAACGATCATGACCAACCGGCTGCACACCCGCATCGAGCCTCCGATCAGCGACTTTGGGCGGCGGCGAGCGTACCCCGGGGTGTCCCCCGGATGTCCGCGCGCTACCGGGGGACCTGCTTGAGGCCCTTCAGGATCTGCCGGGCGATCGTGGTGTTCATCTGGTACGCCACGGACTTGCCCGCCTCGCGGGCCAGCTGCACGACGCTGCCCCCCGTCATCTCCTCCACCGAATCGAGCCCGTCGATGATCGCGGCCTTGGCCGAGTCGGTGGCCTTGTAGCCCATGCCGGTCAGCGCCTTGACGACGTCGCTCTGGGCGACGGGCTTGGGCGCGGCCGAGGCGATCACCCGCAGCGCCTCCTTGGTCAGCTCGGCGCCCTGCTCGACCGCCTCGGTCCGCGTGAGGTGGGCTTCGGGGTCGCCCTCCACCGAGGCCAGCCAGCGCCGGACCTTCACGACCAGCTCGCCGTGCGTCTCCCCCTCGAACGACAAACTGGCCATTACGTTGCGACCCGCTGCGCGGGTCGGCCTTCGGCATCGCGTTCTCGGGTGGTGCTCGCTCCGCTGGCGCTCCGCAGCCTCACGTCCTAGACGCTAATCGCCGCCGTCAGTTCACGGTCGGGTCCACGGGGTGGATGGCGAACCAGGCGAGGGTGCCCGGCTGGCGGCGGAGGACCGCAGCCCACAGCTCGTCGGGGGTCTCGACGAACGGATCGTCGGGCTCCGCGTCGAGCACCCACCAGGCGCCCTCGGTCAGCTCGTCCTCGAGCTGGCCGCCCGCCCAGCCGGCCGAGCCCGCGAACAAGCGGACCGTGTCGGGCGGGTCGTCGGTCAGCTCCGGCGGCACGTTGAGGTCGATCGTCCCGCCGCGGTGGAGCCCGATGACGCCGTTCTGGCCGACGGGTCCACCGAGGAACATCACCGCCGGCGCGACCGCCCGCTCGCCCCAGCCGGGGACGAGCTCGTCGGCCCGCGTCGCGGACGGCCGGTTGAGGACGATGCCGAACGCGCCCTCGG
>JAFBAD010000310.1 GCA_019247975.1 Acidimicrobiia bacterium | reverse complement strand
ACGCGACACACCGTCCGGTGCGTCGTCGGAGCCGATCTGCTCGGCTGCTTCGAGGTCGAACCCACCGGGGAAGGACGACACCCGGGCGAGGAGACGACGCTCGTCGGCGGAGAGCAGGGAGTAGCTCCAGTCCACTGCGGCGCGCAGCGTCTGGTGCCGTTCGACCGCGGTCCGGCTACCGCCGGTGAGCAGATGGAACCGATCGTCGAGCCGTTCGGCGATCTGGGACGGGGACAGCGCCCGGCTGCGCGCCGCAGCGAGCTCGATCGCGAGCGGGATGCCGTCGAGCCGCCGGCAGATCTGGACGACCGAGGACGCGGTCTCGTCGGTCAGGGCGAACCCGCGGTTGGACCGGCGGGCTCGATCGACGAAGAGCTGCACCGCAGGCGACCCGATCGCGCGGTCGGCGTCCGCCGTCGTCTCGGGCGGCAACCCCAGCGGCGCAACGCCGTACACGACCTCCTCCGCGATGCCCAAGGGCACCTGGCTCGTCGCGACCATCACGACCTCGGGCGCGTCGGCCAGCAGCGTGTGCGCGAGCTGCGCCACCGCGTTGACCACGTGCTCGCAGTTGTCGAGGATCAGGAGCATTCGTCGACCGGCGATGTGCGCGGCGACGGATGCCTGCAGATCGAGCGTGGGCGCTTCGCGCACGTCGAGGACCGAGGCGACCGCGTTGACCACCTGCTCGGGTCCCACCGAGGCCAGGTCGACGAAGTGGACGCCGCTCGGGAAGCCACCCGTCGCGGCGGCGTCCTCGGCAGCGGCACAAGCGAGCCGCGTCTTGCCCACTCCGCCGGGCCCGGTCAACGTGACGAGGGCGGACGGCTCCCCGAGGAGGTGCGAGAGCTCGGCGAGGTCGCCGGCGCGACCCACGAGCTCGGGGGCCGACGCGGGCACCAGACGCAGGTGGCGGACGGCGCGGAGGTCGACCTCCGGGTCGGCGTCACCACCCCAGGACACGGCGCACGCGGGGAGCGGCGCGCCGAGGCCCTTCAGGGAGAGCTCCCGGGTCGGG
Source organism: Acidimicrobiia bacterium (assembly GCA_019247975.1). Classification (GTDB taxonomy): domain Bacteria; phylum Actinomycetota; class Acidimicrobiia; order Acidimicrobiales; family Iamiaceae; genus JAFBAD01. The sequence continues at coordinate 2,688 of JAFBAD010000310.1, read as the reverse complement.
CCGAACGCGAGGGACGTTCGGGTCCCGGCCAGCTGCCGCACGATCTCGGCCACGACGATCTGACCGGCGTCCGCGGAAGCTTCGAGCCGCGCCGCCTCGACGACCGGCGTGCCGTACCAGTCGCCGTCCTCCTCCGCGACATCGCCGGCGCTCAGGCCGATCCTGATCGCGAGGTCCAGACCGGCCCGGCTCGAGTGGTCGGTCACCTGCCGCTGCATCTCGGCCGCGCACTCGACGGCCGCGGCAGCGGACTCGAACACCGCCATCACCCCGTCACCGAGCCACTTCCCGACGGTGCCCTGGTGGCGCTCGATCGCCTCGCGCAGGATCGCGTCGTGATCGCGACGCACCGCGTCGGCTGCGACGTCGCCGAGCGCGGTGCGCATCCGGGTCGACTCCACGATGTCCGTGAAGAGGATCGTCCGGGTTTCCGTCTCTGCGGCGGGAGCCACGGACGGAGGCTAAGGGGCGCACGATCCGGCGACCACCGGGTCGTCGCCGCGCGTACGCTCCACGACCTCGGTGGAGGAATTCCGGCTGCTCGGCCCGCTCGAGGTGGTGGTGGACGGCGAGCCACTGCAGCTCGGAGGACCGAAGCAGCGCGCCATCGTCGCCGTGCTCGCGGCGCAGCTGCCGGCCGTGGTCAGCAGCGACACCCTGATGGAGGCGGTTTGGGGCGATGACGCCGCGGAGCGAACGGCCCAGCACCTCCAGACCTACGTCTCGAACCTGCGCCGCACGCTCGATCCCGCCTTCGGACGCCGGGTGATCGTGACCAGACGTCCTGGCTACGTGCTCGATGCAGATCCGGCGTCCGTCGACCTCAACTCCTTCCGGGCTCGAGCGGCCCACGCCCGCGAGCTCGTCGAGCAGCATCGTGACCAGGACGCCATCACGGTGTTCGAAGAGGCCGAAGGCTTCTGGCGCGGCGACCTGCTCGCCGACCTGCAGTTCGAGCCGGTCATGGCCCTCGTCGACCGATCGCCGCTCGAGGAGCGGCTGTCGCTGATCGAGGAGCGGGTGGCCTGTCAGCTCCGCCTCGGTCTCCACGCGCAACTGATCGGCGAGCTCGAGGCGCTGGTCGGTGCGCAGCCGCTCCGGGAGCGCCGCTGGTCCCAGCTCATGGTGGCCCTCTACCGCTCGGGACGGCAGGCCGAGGCGTTGAACGCCTACGGCCGGGCTCGCGAGCTCCTGCGCGACGAGCTCGGCCTCGACCCCAGCGCGGATCTGCAGCAGCTCGAGCGGCGCATCCTCGACCAGGATCCGGAGCTCGACCTGGACCTCGGCGATTCGGGTCGCGTCGCAGCGCCGGTCGAGCCGCCGGACGACGGACCGCTGGAGGCCGCTCGGCCGGTGGGAGCGGCGGGGCAGCACACGCCGTCGGGTTCCTGGGCTGCGCTGCAGTCCGGCTCCGGGCTCCTCGTGGTCGAAGCCGCCGGAGGGACCGTGTGCGTCCGCGCCGTCAGCGGTACCGAGGTGCGCACGATCCACCGGTCGCGCGTCGGTGGTCGGGTAGAGGTGATCGTCGCCTCGACCGACGGAGCGGTGATCGGCGCGTCCGTCGACGGGAGCTTCGCGACCGCGGACGTCGGTCCGACGGGCGCGCTGCGATGGAGCGGCAGACGTCGCCCGCTGCCGCCGGTCGATCACCTCGTGGCGGTGACGCCGGCCGGCGAGCCCGTGACGTCCGGTCGCAACGAGCGCACGGTGGCCTTCGCCCAGCGGACCGTCAGCCTCGTCGACGACCGGCTCGAGGGATGCCCGGACCAGCTGGCGGCGCTCGACGAGCCGTGGACCGGCCTCGATGCCGGCACCTCCGGACGAGGCGAGCTGCTCGTCGCGACGGCCGGTGCAGGTCCGTCCACGCTCCACCTCCTGCTGCGCACCGGCCGCCGGATCGAACATCGCCGCGTCGACACCGGTGTGCATCTCGATGCCGTCGCCGTCGCCCGGCCGGTGGACCGGCGGGGACCCCCGTCAGTCGTGTGCGGCACCGCCGAGGGCGCCATCTGGTGGTGGACCTGGGATGCCGCGGAGGTTGCCGGCTGACCTTTGACTCGTCGTGACCCGACCCGTACCGTCGTGCGGGCGGGGCGCCAAAGCTCGGGGATCGGGGAACACGCCCCGTCTGGCTGCGCGCGGGGAACGGAGGGACGTCCATGTCATCGAGCCGATCAGGTTCCAGGCGCGCAACGGCGCTGATCGCGTTGGTCGTGATCGCCTGCCTGGTGCCGCTCCGGTCGGCGGACGGCATCGGTTCGCGCGGTCGCATGCGCAAGGCCGCGGTCCTGTTCCGGCCCGGCCAGGTCGACAACGTCCCGGCGCGGTCGAAGCAGATCGTGGACGAGAACGGGGGCATGGACCTGCACGCTCTCCCCGATCTTCAGGGCTTCGTCGCCCAGATCCCCGAAGACCGCATCGATGACGTCCAGGGCGAGTCCGACGTGCAGATCGCCGAGTTCGACACCCAGGTGGCCGCCTCTGCCACGCAGTCCGACCCACCGTGGGGCCTCGATCGCATCGACCAGCGCCCGCTCCCGCTGTCCCACAGCTACAACTACACGGAGACCGGCAGCGGTGTGCCGGTGTACGTCGTGGACACCGGCATCCGCACGAGCCACACCGACTTCGGCGGCCGGGCCACCTCGGGGTACGACTTCGTCGACAACGACACCAACGCCGACGACT
>JAFBAD010000230.1 GCA_019247975.1 Acidimicrobiia bacterium | reverse complement strand
GCTGGCCCGCACGACGAACCGGGCCGAGCAGGAGCTGCTTCGCCGGCAGCGCGACGCCGCCCACGGAGCGTGAGCCGCGCGACCCATTGACACCATCGGTGGCCATTCCCTACCTTGACGGTTGAGAATCTTCGAGGCGGGGTCTGGAGAGGCGCAGGATGCACATCGATCCGGGAGTGGTGATCGCTGGTCTGATCGTGGGGTTCACGGTCGGTCTCACCGGCATGGGCGGCGGCGCGCTGATGACGCCGATCCTCGTGCTGCTCTTCAACGTGCAGCCGCTGGCCGCGGTCTCGAGCGACCTCGTCAACTCGCTCGTGATGAAGCCGGTCGGCGCAGGGGTGCACTTCCGCCGGGGCACGGTGCAGTGGCCGCTCGTCAAGTGGCTCGTGATCGGTTCGGTGCCCGCCGCCTTCTCGGGCGCGTTCATCCTCGACCGGATGGCCGGCGAGGGCTTCGAGGACCACCTCAAGCTGCTGCTCGGCTACGCGCTCCTCGTCGCGGCGATCGCGATGATCGCCAAGGCCGTCCTCCAGAGCCGGGCCAACCGCCGGCTGGCGGCGCTCGGCATGACGCCCAACGAGTCGGCCTACACGATCAAGCCGATCCCGACGCTCCTGATCGGCGTGGCCGGTGGCCTCATCGTCGGCATGACCTCGGTGGGCTCGGGCTCGCTGATGATCGTGCTGCTGATGCTGCTGTACCCCCGCCTCTCGGCGAAGTCGCTCGTCGGCACCGACCTCATCCAGGCCATCCCGCTCGTTGGTGCGGCGACGCTCGGCCACGTCTTCTTCGGCAACATCGACCTCGGCCTCACCGGTGCGCTGCTCCTCGGCAGCCTGCCCGGCGTCTACGTCGGCGCCCGCTTCTCGGCGAAGGCCCCTGACGTCGTGATCCGGCCGGCGCTGATCTTCGTGCTCGCCGCCTCGTCGCTGAAGCTGCTCGGCCTGAGCACCACGACCCTCGGCGTCGTCCTGCTCCTGATGGTCATCGTCGCCGCCCCGCTCTGGGCGGCCGTGGATGCAGCCACCCGCCCGACCGTGCGATGGGACTCGCCCAAGCAGCGGACCCGCTGGGTGTCGCTCCTCGGCATCGGCGCACCGTTCGGCATCGGCTTCATCGGTTCGATCCTCTACGTGACCACCGTGCGCCGCCGGCTCCACGCGATCGACGAGGCCGCCGAGGCCGAGGCGGCCAAGGCGGTGCCGGCCGCGCTCTGACCCGGGACACTGCCGCTCTGGACGCCGGTGGGCGTCGCCCCGTAGAACGACGGCCCAACGGGGCACACAACGGAGGGCAGCATGACCGGTTCAGAGCTGGAGTCGCGTCGCGCGCTGCACGAACTCATCGCGCTGCTGCAGGAGATCGACGAGCGCTACCTCGGTGACGAGTGGGGCTCGCCGGCGATGGGTGACACCGTCGACGGGTTCCGCAGCGTCGCCAACATGATCGAGGGCGGCTTCTTCCTCGCCTTCGAGAGCGATTCCGAGCGGCCGTTCTTCCGCCCGATCGTGAGCCGCAGCCGCAAGATGCTCGGCGACAACCCCGATGCCGTGTACTACACGGCGCCCGTGCGAGCCGACCGGACCTACCGGGTCACCGGCAACCTCGCCGGGTCGGTCTACCTGTCCTTCACGGTCGAGACCGGCTCGGAGGAGGGCGGCTACAGCGACCAGACCGCGGGCGTGCTCAACCACCGCGACTTCGACGTCGCGCCCGACGGCAGCTTCGAGATCGTGCTCGGAGGCGAGGAGCGCGACAGCAACTGGATGGCGCTGCAGAAGGGCGCGTCCGAGGTGATCGTGCGCTGCTACTTCGAGGACGCCGAGCCGGTCGCGGGCGACGTCAACCGGATCGTGCCGCTCGAGATCGAGATGCTCGAGCCGGTCGGTCCCCCCGGGCCCTGGGACGACGCTGCGGTCGCGGCCGGGTACCGCCGGGCGATCAACTTCATCCGCAGTCGCACCCTCGAGCAGGCCAAGCCCGGTGAGCGGGTGCAGCCGACGTGGGTGTCCGAGACGCCGAACCAGTTCCCGCAGCCCGAGCTGCCCGGTGACTTCGCGTTCGCGGCCGCGGACGCGGCGTACTCGATGGCGCCGTACGTGCTCGCGCCGGACGAGGCGTTGGTGATGACCGGGCACTGGCCCGAGTGCGTCTTCGCCAACGTGTCGGTGTGGAACCGGTACCTGCAGACCTACGAGTACGTGCACCGCCCGGGTGGTCGGAACCGGGCCAACACCACGCTCGAACCAGACGGCTCGTACCGCATCGTCATCGCGCACGAAGACCCCGGGGTGCCGAACTGGATCGACACCGGCGGCCGGCCCTTCGGGATGGTCTTCTGGCGCTTCTTCATGCCCGAGGGCGAGGTCGAGAAGCCGGAGACCGAGGTCGTGAAGGTGGGTGATCTCGGTGGCTGAGCTGCAGGCGGCCCCGCTGATCGAGCAGGCGGTCGAGACGTCCGGGCTCTCGGACTTCGGTGGTGACGAGTGGCGCGAGGCGCTCGACGTCCTCGTCGACTCGCTGAACCGGGAGGGCCGGCTGAACGAGCTGGGCGAGGCGATCTTCAGCGGCGAGGTGGTGGCGTACCTCACGAGCCGGTTGGGGGTCGTGGAGGAACGGCGGGTGCATCCCGATATCGCGAACGGGCCGGTCACGCCGCCGATCGTGATCGTGGGCCAGGGCCGCACCGGTACGACGATCCTCTTCGACCTGCTCGCGCAGGACCCGGCCACCCGCGTCCCGCTCACGTGGGAGGTGGACCTGCCGTGCCCGCCCCCCGAGACCACGACGTACGACACCGACCCGCGCATCGAGCAGGTCGACGCGACCATCTCGGGCGTCGACCTGATCCTGCCGGAGTTCCGCTCGATGCACCCGATGGGCGCGCGGCTCGCGCAGGAGTGCGTGCGCATCACGTCGCTCGACTTCCGCAGCTTCATCTTCCCGACGCAGTACCGGGTGCCGAGCTACGCCCGCTGGTTGCTCGACGACGCGGACATGGCCTCCGCGTACCGGTTCCACCGCACCTTCCTGCAGCACCTCCAGTCCCGCCACCCGGCCGAGCGCTGGGTGGTGAAGTCGCCGGGCCACATCTGGCACCTCGGCGACCTGCTGGCCGAGTACCCCGACGCGCTGCTCGTGCAGACCCACCGCGACCCGCTGCGGATCATCGCCTCGCTCGGCTCGCTCGTACCCACGCTCCGCTCGCTCGCGAGCAGCGACACGCCGGTGCCCGAGGCGTCGGCCGAGTTCGCCGACTACATCATCGAGGGGCTCGACCGCTCACTCGAGGCCCGGCTCGACGGAACCGTGCCGGCGGACCAGGTGGTCGACACCCAGTTCGCGTCGTTCATGGCCGACCCGCTCGCGACGATCGCCACGATCTACGACCGGCTCGGCCTCGAGCTGACCGCCGAGGCCGAAGGCGCCATGCGCTCGTTCCTCGCCGCGCACCCGCAGGACGAGCACGGCGGCCACCGCTACACGTTCGCCGCCACCGGCCTCGACCAGGGCGAGCTCCGCGAGCGAACGAAGGCCTACCAGGACCACTTCGAGGTCCCGAGCGAGCCCCTCCCCTGACCCCTGAAGCGAAATTGGCCGGGTTGGAAGCGGTATGCGCTCCCAACCCGGCCAACTTCGATGGGGGCGGCGAGTGATCAGCGGAGGGCGACGTCGGTTGCACGGGCGAGGCCGACGGCCTCCCAGCAGTAGCGGGCGACGACGCTGCGGTACGGGCGGAAGCGCTCGCCGAGGGGCTGGAGCTCCCTCGGGGTCGGCGCCGGGTCGAGGCCCCAGAGGATCGCGTAGCCCTGGCGGACGCCGAGGTCGTCGACCGGCCAGACGTCGAGCCGGCGGAGCTCGAACATCAGGTGCATCTCGGCGGTCCAGCGACCGATGCCCCGCACCGTCGTCAGCCGCTCGATGATCTCCTCGTCGGACACGCGACCGCTCGCCTCGAGCACCACGGTCCCGTCGAGCACCTTGACCGAGAGATCCCGGATCGACGCGAGCTTCGCCCCCGACAGCCCGGCGCCGCGCAGCGCCTCGTCCGGCACGGCCATGATCGCCTCGGGCGTCAGCGGCCCGGGCACGAGCGCGCGCACGCGTCCGTGGATCGCCGCGGCCGCTCGTCCCGCGAGCTGCTGGTAGGTGATCGCTCGCACGAGCGACCCGAACGGACCGTCGGGGTTGGGAGGCCGGTGGCGGATCGGACCGACCGTGTCGATCAGCCGGGCCAGCACCGGGTCCGCGTCGGCGACCGCGGCGATGCCGGCCTTCAGCGAGGGTCGAGCCACGCCGACGTTGTAGCCCACCCCAATTTCGGGGTCGGGGGTGGGGTCGCAACGGGTCTGGTAGCCATGCGCCATGCCGAGGGACATCGTCGACATCTGGGTCAACCTCGTCACGGAGCAGTCGGCCGCGCAGTTCCTCGGCCAGGAGAGCAACGCCAACATCACCGGCTACCTCGGCGGCAGCGGCGACCAGGTGGGCGTCGACGCGCTGCTCGAACGGATGGACGCGCACGGCGTCGCCACCGGGCTGCTCACGCCGGGGCTGACCCGCAACGGCGTGGAGGAGGCGCTCGAGGTGGCCGACGCCCACCCCGACCGCTTCCTCGTCGCGGCGATGATCGCCGACCCGGGGAAGCCGACCCGCAACGTCACCCACCTGCGCGACCTCGCGTCGCACCCACGGCTCGCGATGGTCCGCGTCGCACCGCTCTTCACGCAGGTGCCGATCAACGACCCGAAGCACTACCCCGTGTACCAGGTGTGCGAGGAGCTCGGCCTGCCGGTCGGCATCAACGTCGGCGTGCCCGGGCCGCGCGTCCGTTCACGCGTGCAGCACCCCGAGCTGCTCGAGGACGTGATGATCGACTTCCCGCGGCTCACGATCATCGGCGCGCACATGGGCCACCCGTACGAAGAGCTGCTCATGAACTTCATGCGCAAGTGGGACCGCCTCTACATCTCGTGCACCGCGTACGCGCCGCGCTACATGGACCCGAACCTCGTGGCGTTCATGAACACGTCGAAGTACCGCGGCCGGGTGCTGTGGGGGAGCGACGACCCGTGGTTCCCGATGCAGAGGTCGCTCGACGAGGCCACGACGCTCGAGCTCGACGACGAGGCGATGGATCTCTTCCTCGGCGGGACCGCCCGCCGCCTCTTCGCGCGGGACTAGCCGAGGCGGACGGCGAGCTCGGCCTTCGCCTGCTCGATCCAGGCGAGCTCGTCGGCCGGCCGGACCTCGGGCGCGACGCCGTAGAGCGCGGTCGCGTTGGTCCCGAGGATCTTCTGCTTCACGGCCGGCGTCAGCTCCGGGTAGCCGAACTCGTCGCGCATCCGGGCCGGGATGGTGAAGGCGCGGAACGCGTCGATGAGCGGCTGCGGTGGTCCGTACCAGACCGAGTCCGTGCCCCACAGGATGCGATCCTCACCGACCGCGACGAGCAGCTTGCCGATGACGTGGGCGGCCTCGACCGGACGGCGCAGCATCAGGAACCACGTCGACCCCAGCTCGGCCCACACGTTGGCGCCGGGCCCGACGCCCGCATCGGCGAGGCTCGACACGAGGCGGCTGACGCCGCGCTGCGGGTCCTCGGCGTGCGCGCTCTCCTCGTGGGCTGCGTCGATGTCGTAGCCCGAGTGGTAGACGACGAAGGCCACGCCGGGATGGGCTCGCGCGGCGGGGCCGATGTCCCGCGGTGACGCCGCGGCCGGCGCGACCGACGGGATCGGCCCGGCGATGCCCTTGTGCGCGCAGACGATGCGCGGTCCGAGCGCCTCGACCCGCTGCAGGAACGCGTCGCCGATCTCGTCGTCGAGGAACCACCCGCCGGTCGGGCGCTCCGGCGGATCCCAGAGCGTGTACACCTTCCAGCCCGCCGGTCGGAGCGCCGACGACCACTCGGCCATCCGGTCGAGCTCGGCCTCGCCCGCGTTCGGGTGGACGATCGCGTGGGTGAGCACCCGTCCCGACCCGGCGTAGCGGTCGACGATCTCCCGGGCCGCGGCGATGTCACCGTTGTCGATGACCCCGGCGCCCTCCAGGCCCGGTGGTGACGTGAGCAGCGCGACCGACGTCTCGCTCCCGCCGAACACGCACGACGCCCACGTGGGCGCGCTGAGCAGCGCCGGATCGATCGGCGCCGACCACCGATCGGGTTCGACCATCCGCAGGAACTGCATCAGGGCCGCAGCGCCTGCGGTCTCGGCCCGGCTCGGGCGCACGAGGTGGGTCTGCACGTCGATGACCGGTCCCCGTGCCGCGAAGCACTCGTCGGCTGCGTCGCGATCGGTCTCCGCCTCGACGGGCACCGCGAAGAAGCCGCCGCCGTGCTCGGCGTCGAGCGCGCGCAGCGTCGCCGCGGTACCGAGCCGGCCGCCGAGGTAGTCGGCCTCGGTCACGGCGAGTCGTGGCGAGTGCAAGGCAACGGCCTCCGCCGTGCGCGCCGCAGCCCGGCGCTGGGCCGGGCCGGGCGGTACGGGTTCGTACTCGTCGGTCGCGCGCGGTGCGAGCAGCGGCGCGTCGACGATCACACGGTCAACGGTACGACGGCCTGGTCGAGGTCGCCCACGCCCTCGTCCGAGGGAACGCCATCGAGCTCGTCCTCCACACCGAACTCCTGCTCGCGGTCGGGACCACGCAGCCAGACGAAGAGCGCGGCACCGGCGAGCAGTGCGGCCCCGATCAGCATCGACAGCCGCATGCCGCTGGCGAACGCGGTGCGGGCTGCGTCGGCGAGCGCGTCGCCGGCCCGGCCCGGCAGCTTGCCGGCGATGTCGAGCGCGAGACCGGGCGACTCCTGCACCTGGTGCGCGACGCCGGTCGGGAGGTGGGCGACGTCGCCTTCGATCGCCCGGCGGTGCCGATCTCCCGCGTCGTGTCGTTGACCGCGCTGGCGACGCCCTGCTTGGACGACGGCAGCGAGCTGACGATCGCGTTGGTGGCCGGCGTCATGGCCAGGCCGATCCCGACGCCGAGCAGCAGCTGCGCGACGAGCAGCGCTCCGAAGCTGCTGTGCGCATCGAGCGAGCCGAAGGCGACCATGCCTGCGCCGGTGACGAGCAGGCCGGTGCCGCTGACGAGCTTCATCCCGTACCGGACCGACAGCGGCGCGGCCATCGCGGAGATCGGGATCATCAGGAACGTCAGCGGGAGCAGGACGACCGCGGCCTTCAGCGCGCTGTAGCCGAGCATCAGCTGCAGGTACTGCAGGATGATGAGGAACAGCCCGAACATCGCCACGAAGAGCACCATCAGCGACGCGGAGCCGACCGCGAACCCGCGGTAGCGGAACAGCCTCGGGTCGAGCAGCGGGTGCTCGGCCCGCAGCTCCCAGCGGATGAACGCCACGGCGAGCACCGCGCCGGCGATCAGCGCGGCGAGCGTGAGCGGAGCGGTCCACCCGCGGATCGGACCTTCGATGATCCCGAGCACCACCGAGCCGATGCCGAAGGCCGAGAGCACGGTGCCGAGCGGGTCGAGGCCGACGTGGGTCTGCGAGCGGGTGGCGGGGACGAAGGCGAGCACGACGGCGAAGGTGATCGTCGAGACGGCCGCCGTTGCGAAGAAGATCGACTCCCAGGCGAAGCTGCCGAGCATCCACCCGGCGGCGAGCATCCCGAGGGTGCCGCCGGCGCCGGCGAACCCGGCCCAGATGCCCACCGCGCGAGGACGTTCCTCGGCGGGGAACACGCTCGTGATGGTCGAGAGCGTCCCCGGCATGATCAGCGCGCCGCCGATGCCGGTCAGGGCCCGGAAGGCGATGAGCTGACTGCCCGAGGTGGCCAGGGCGGAGAGCAACGAGCCGCCGCCGAAGATCGCGATGCCGACGAGCAGCGCGGTCCGCCGGCCGTAGCGGTCGCCCAGGGCGCCGGCCAGCAGGAGGAGCGAGGCCAGCGTGAGGGCGTAGGCGTCGGCCACCCAGGTGAGGCTCGACTGGCTGAGCGCGAGGTCTTCGCCGACGCTCGGCAGCGCGACCGCGAGCATCGACACGCCCGCGATCACGAGCACCAGCGCAAGGCACATCGAGGCCAGCACGAGGGTGCGCTGGCGCCTTCCGATGGTGGGTTCGGCCTGGTCAGGACCGATGTCGGGGCGCGCTCGTTCAATCGTCGTCGCCATGGGCTGTCTCCCTGTTCCGGGGCGCATGCCATCAAGGGCCCGGGCCTTGGGTGGTCTCCGGCTCGCCGCGTCGAG
>JAFBAD010000227.1 GCA_019247975.1 Acidimicrobiia bacterium | reverse complement strand
CACTGGGTCATCATTCCGGGGTTTCTCCTTGAGGGGGTGAGCGCCACCCCGTTCCCGGGGCGCTTGCTGCTGTTCCCCATACCGATCGGCCGCCGGTGAATTCGTGTGATGGGTCGAACGACCCGTTTGCTCAGGCGGGGTGCGGGGAAACCTGCGCAACTCCCTCATCGGCCGGTCCCGGCCGGCCTTCAAGCAGCGCCGCAGACGCACGGTAGGCGACGTCGATCAGGGCGCGGCTCTGGGAGAGGTCGTTGAAGCGGATCACCGGCGCTTCACCGGTCGGCAGGATCGTCACCTGCACCCCGGGCGGCAGGTCGCCGAGGTCGCGCTGGAACCGGGCGCGCCGCGCGATCCAGTAGGCCTGCAGCGCGATGTCGAGCGGTCGTCGCGGCTCGGGTCGCGGCCGTTCGAACGTGCCCGTGTGCAGCACGTAGATGTGCGTCGCTCCCAACGAGACCGCCCGGGTGACGGGCACGTCGTTGAGCACCGCGCCGTCCATGTAGCGCACGCCGTCGATCTCGACCGGTGGCAGGACCGCCGGCAGCGCGGCCGACGCCAGGATCGGCTCGACCAGCGGTCCCTCGCTGAACCAGACCTCGCGCGCCGCGAGGATGTCGGTGGCGACGCACTGGAACGGCACCGGCAGATCCGAGAAGGTCCGGCTACCCAGCACGCTCTCGATGAGCGAGCGCAGTCCTGCGTTCGAGTGGAGCGAGACCCCTCGCCGCGCGAGCTGGACGGTCGCCGGGATGAGGCCCTGTGGCAGGAGGTCGCGGTGCTCGAGGTCGACCCAGACCTCCTCGAGCCGGCCGACCATCGCCAGGCTCGGCTCGAGCGCGACAGCCGCGCCGTTGAGCGCGCCCACCGAGCACCCGAGGACGAGGTCGGGCCGGATGTGCCGCTCGAACAGCGCGCGCAGCATGCCGACCTGCAGCGCACCCATGTTGCCGCCGCCGCTCAGGACGAACGCCGTCCGCTCGGGCCGGTGCCGACCGAGGAGGTCACGCAGCGACCGCATCGCCATCCGAAGCTATCGAGCGGCTCCCTCGGCCCGGCGGAGGGTGGCGCGGACGAACGCCGCGTAGCCGGGCGGATCGGTCACCGGCGCCTCGTGCACCGCGTCCGGGATCACGTGGCGCGCCGCGGTGGGCAGCAGCGCGGCCAGCTCGTCGGTCCCTCGCCTGGCCCGGGCACCGGTGGCGCTGCCGCAGCCGACGACGACCGGCATCGTGAGCCGGCTCGGGTCGAACGGCGGGTCGGGCGGGACCAGGCCGGACATCTCAGCCGCCATCGCCGCGCCCTCGGCCAGCCGGGCCTCCTTCCACCGGGCCGGCACCCGCTCCCACCGGGCGTCGCCGATGAACGAGCGCATGACCTGCTCGGCCGCGCCGCGTGGGTCGGCGGCGAGCAGGTCCTCGCGCCGGGGCCACCACTCGACCCAGGGCACCGGCGCCTCGTAGGTGCCGACCGCCGGTACGAGGTTGGGCGCGGCCGCTGCCGCGCCGAGTGCGACGAGCCCCCCGAAGCTGTGACCGACCAGGACCGCGGGCCGGCTCCCGAGGATCACCAGCAGGTCGTCGACGTGGGTGGCCAGGTCGCCCGGCCCGGCGGCCTGCGAGCGGCCGTAGCCCCGCCGGTCGTAGCGGACGATCGGTCGCGGAGCCAGGAGCTCGGCGACCTTCGCGAAGCTCGTGTTGCGGTCCATCGCGCCGTGCACGAGGACCACCGGCACCCCCGCACCGTCGCTCCGCCGGACGTGCAGCAGGGAGTCGCTCACGCGCCTCGGAGCAGCTGGAAGTTGGCCATGTAGAGGATGGCCCCGGCCGCGACGCCGATGGCGTGCCACACCTCGTGGTAGCCGAACCACCGGGGCGAGAGCACCGGCCGGCGCAAGGCGAAGAGGATCGCGCCGATCGTGTAGACGAGCCCGCCGCTCAGCACGAGCGCGAAGACGGTCGGTCGATCGACCAGGGCCGGGAGGACGATCAGGCCGATCCAGCCCAGCACGATGTAGAGCGCGGCGGCGAGCTTCCGGTAGCGCTCGTACGCCGCCACCGTGAGCACGACGCCGAGGAGCGCGCCGGCCCACATCGTGGCGAGGCTCACCCAGCGCCACGGGTCGTCGAGGACGAGTAGCGCGAGCGGCGTGAACGTGCCCGCGATGAGCACGTAGATCATCGAGCGGTCCACCCGCTGCATGATCCGCAGACCTCGCGGCGAGCGGACGAACACGTGGTACACCGCGCTCGACAGGTAGAGCAGGAAGGCCGCGGATCCGTAGACCAGCGCGCCGGCGTCGGCGGTCCCCGAGTGGGCCACGTGCAGCAGCACGACGAGCCCGATCACCGAGGCGAACGCCGCGATCAGATGCAGGCGACCTCGGAGCTTGGGTCGTTCAAGTCCGAGGATGTCGAACCCCACCGGCCTCCCGATCACGCCGCAGGTCTCTCGTCAGGGCTCCCGCAAGTGTAGGTAGCGCGCGATCTCCTGCCGATCCCCGGTCGCCTTCGCGAGATCGTCCGACAGCTTCACGCAGGGGATGCCGTCGACCGCGTCGGGCTTGATCACGAGGGCGAGCGCGGCGACACCGACGTCGTTCGTCAGGTTGGTCCCCCACCCGAAGCTGACGTCGGTCGTGGCCTCGAAGATGTCGTGCAGCAGGCTCATCGCCCGCAGGTCGAGGGCGTCGCTGAACACGAGCGCGTGATCGCGAGGGCCCTCGCCGTGGTGCTCCCACCACCGGAGCACCTGACGCCCGATCTCGATGGGATCGCCGGAGTCGATCCGCACGGCCGGCCACGCCGCGACGTCGTCGCCGGCCGCGTCGAGCAGCGTCGGCGTCGTGTACGTGTCG
>JAFBAD010000112.1 GCA_019247975.1 Acidimicrobiia bacterium | reverse complement strand
TGCGACGCCGCGAGCGGCGGCGCCGGCGGCGGTCAGCCCACCCGACGGCTGAAGCGCTCCCCGGCCCCGCACGGCGCGGCCGGGGTCGTCGGCCCGACGCCCGGACCGGGAGGACGGTCGAACCGGTAGACGAGGATGGCGCCGCCGGCCAGCTGCCCGACGGGGCACCACGCCCGCAGCCAGGCCAGCTGGTCGCGGTCGACGACGGTCAGGGCGGTGACCCCGGCCGCCACCCAGCCCCGCACCTCCGAGGGGTCGGCCCCGACCAGCGGGCGGGCGTCGTCCGGGACCCCGAGGCCGCGGGGCGTCACGACCGCCACCCGGGCCGGGTGGGTGCGGGTCCAGTCCCGCAGCTCCCAGAGCCCCTGCCCGAAGTCGACGTTCGAGTCGCTGACCCAGCGGTACGCGGGCCGGAACGGCGGCGGGCTCCAGGCCAGCGTGTGCGGGCCGGCCGCCACGACCGCCGCGAGCTGCGTCGAGGCGAGGGCGATCAGGGCGATCCGGCCGGCCTGGCGGCGGGCGACCGCGACGACCGGCCCTGCAGCCACGAGGGCCAGCGCGACCGACGGCAGCACGAGGCGCATCCCCAGATCGAGGGGCTGCAACGCGGTGAGCCCGAAGAGCATGAGCGCGGGGGCGGCGAGCACGATCGCCGCGTCCCGCCGAGCGCGACGCCCGACGGCCAGCCACCCGGCGGCTCCGCCGACCAGCGCGAGCAGCGCGCCCAGGGGCACCTTCAGCAGGACCGTCGCCGGGAAGTACCAGAGCCGGCTGCCCTCCCACGCCTGCCCGGCCAGCCAGGCCGGCCGCTGGTCCGAGGTGATCGTGAGGAAGCCGAAGCCGGCCCGCCACTCGGTGGGGGCCGGCACCGCCAGGACCAGCCGCGCCGCAGCCGATCGGTGCGACGCCTCGCCGATGATCCCCTCGTAGCGGGCGGCCGGCGCGCCGGTCGGCGGGGTCGGGTCAAAGGCCCGGTACCCGGCCCACAGGCCGAGGTAGGCGACGAGGAGCACGGTGACCGCGGCCCGGACCGCGTGGCGCCGGTCGAACCACGTGCGGGCCGCGACGGCGACGACGCCGACCGGGACCAGCACCAGCCCGGTGTGCCGCGTGAGGAGGGCGAGCGCGAGGGTCACGCCGACCACCGCCGCCCGCCGCAGCGTGGGCCGGCGCCGGTGGGCCAGCAGGGCGACGGCGAAGCCGAGCGTGGCGAACGTGAAGGTGACGTCGATCGACTGGACGTGGCCGAGCCCCAGGAACATGGGCGTGGTCAGCCACAGCCCCGCCGACAGCAGCCCTGCCACCTCACCGAACAGGTCACGGCCGAGCCAGTACATGAAGAGCGCGCACCCGGCCGCCTCGGCCAGGGGGACGAGCCGGGACAGGAAGAGGACGAGGTGCAACCGGCCGGCCCGGTCGTTGGCCCGCAGCACGCTGTCCGCGTGGTCGAACCAGTCCCCGTCGCGCCAGGCCGCGTCGTCCGGCACGATCGGGCGGGCCGCCAGCGCGGGCAGGGTGGCGAGCAGCTTCGGCAGCGGCGGGTGCTCGGGGTTCATCCGCAGGTCGTGGCGCACCCACCCGGCCAGGCCGGACGCGAGGTCCACGCCCTCGTCGACGGTGGGCGAGTCCTGCCAGTCCTGCACCAGCCCGGATGCGACGAACACCACCGCCAGGGCGAGGACCGCGACGCGGGTCCAGCGACGGGTCCGCGGCCCGAGCGGCAGCACGTCGAGCCGCTCGCCGGCCTGCACCGGCACCGGCACCGACTCGGCGGGGCGCGCCGGGGTGGCGGTGGCGGTCACCGCCTCCTATCGGCCGCTAGCCCACTTCTCGAAGCTCCCGCTTGAGCTCCTTGATCTCGTCCCGCAGGCGGGCCGCGTACTCGAAGCGCAGGTCGGCCGAGGCGTCGTGCATCTCGTCGGTGAGCGTCTGGATGAGCCGGCCGAGCTCCTCACCCGGCAGGCCGAGCAGCTCCTGGCGGCGGGCCTCGTCGATCGCCCTGTCCCGACGGCGGTCCTGACCGGGCACCGGCGCCTTCTCCGACGGCCGGAGGTAAGCGAGGATGTCGGTGACCGCCTTGCGGATCGTCTGCGGGTTGATGCCGTGCTCGGCGTTGAAGTCCATCTGCAGCTTGCGCCGGCGGTTGGTCTCGGAGATCGCCCGCTGCATCGACGGCGTGACCTGGTCGGCGTACATGACGACCTGACCGTCGACGTTGCGGGCGGCGCGGCCGATCGTCTGGATCAGCGACGTCTCGCTGCGGAGGAAGCCCTCCTTGTCCGCGTCGAGGATCGCGACCAGCGACACCTCGGGCAGGTCGAGGCCCTCCCGGAGGAGGTTGATGCCGACGAGCACGTCGAACTCGCCGAGGCGGAGGTCGCGCAGGATCTCGATGCGCTGGATCGTGTCGACCTCGCTGTGCAGGTAGCGCACGCGCACGCCGAGCTCGAGGAGGTAGTCGGTGAGGTCCTCGGACATCTTCTTCGTGAGCGTGGTGACGAGCACCCGGTCGCCCCGGCTCACGCGGTCGTTGATCTGCTCCATGAGGTCGTCGATCTGGCCCTTGGTCGGCTTGACCACGACCTCCGGGTCCACCAGGCCGGTCGGCCGCACGACCTGCTCCACGACCTGCGTGGACACCTCGAGCTCGTAGGGCCCGGGCGTGGCCGACAGGTACACCATCTGGCCGGTGCGGCCCATGAACTCCTCGAAGCGGAGCGGCCGGTTGTCGGCGGCCGACGGCAAGCGGAACCCGTGGTCGATGAGCACCTCCTTGCGCGACCGGTCCCCCTCGTACTGGCCGTGGAGCTGCGGCACGGTCTGGTGGCTCTCGTCGAGCACCACCAGGAAGTCGTCCGGGAAGAAGTCGAGCAGCGTGTGCGGCGCCTCACCCGGCGAGCGCCCGTCGATCGGGGCCGAGTAGTTCTCGATCCCGCTGCAGAAGCCGACCTCCTGCATCATCTCGAGGTCGTACTGCGTGCGCATGCGGAGGCGCTGCGCCTCGAGCAGCTTGCCCTCCTTCTCGAAGTAGGCGAGCCGCTCCTGCAGCTCCTGCTCGATGCGGGCGATGCCGCGCTTCATGCGCTCCTCGCCGGCGACGTAGTGGGTCGCGGGCAGGACGATCAGGTCGTGCAGCTCGCGCACCTTCTCGCCGGTGACCGGGTCGACCACGATCATCTGCTCGATCTCGTCGCCGAACAGCTCGACCCGCACCGCGGTCTCGTCGTAGGCGGGGTGCAGCTCGATCGTGTCGCCCCGCACCCGGAACTTGCCGCGGGTGAGGTTCATGTCGTTGCGCTCGTACTGCATGTCGACGAGCTTGCGGAGGATCGCCCGCTGGTCGTGCGTGTCGCCCTGCTTGAGGACGAGCAGGTTGTCGCGGTACTCCTCCGGGGAGCCGAGGCCGTAGATGCAGGACACCGAAGCGACGACGATCACGTCCCGCCGGGTCAGGAGCGACGCCGTGGTGGAGTGGCGCAGCCGCTCGATCTCGTCGTTCACCGACGAGTCCTTCTCGATGTACGTGTCCGAGGCCGGCATGTACGCCTCGGGTTGGTAGTAGTCGTAGTAGCTGACGAAGTACTCGACCCGGTTCTCGGGGAAGAACTCCCGGAACTCGTTCGCGAGCTGCGCGGCGAGGGACTTGTTCGGTGCGATGACGAGGGTGGGCCGCTGCACCTGCTCGATGGTCCAGGCGATGGTGGCCGACTTGCCGGAGCCGGTGATGCCGAGCAGCGTCTGGAACCGCTGGCCGGTGTGGATGCCCTCGGCCAGCGCCTCGATCGCTTTGGGCTGATCGCCGGCCGGCTCGAACTCCGACACGACCTTGAACGGCTTGGCGCCCTGCGCCGCGTCGGCGCCGATCCCCATCTTCACTGCCATCGGATCGAGTGTACGGAGCACCTGTGACAGGGCGGTTTCCGGGACTTGGGGCGTGCCATGGCAGGCCTCGAGTCCCGGAAAGGTCAGTCGAAGGCGCCGCGGACCTCGTTGGCCCGGCCGGCGGTCGCCCACCAGCCGTAGGTGCCCTCGTCGAGCAGCTCGCGGGCCGCGGTCACCAGGGCGCCGTAGGCGACCAGGGAGAACCCGCTGCCGACCGAGATGCGGCCGACCCCCAGCGCGCCGAGCTCCGAGACGGTCGGTGCGCCAGGCAGGGCGAGCACGTTGATCGGCCGGTCGACGGACCCGACCACCCGCTCGATCTGCTCCGGGTCGATGACGCCCGGCGCGTAGAGCACGGGTGCGCCGGCCTCCTGGAAGGCCTGCAGCCGGGCGATCGTGTCGTCGAGGTCCTGCACGCCGCGGATGTGGTTCTCGGCCCGCGCCGTGAGCACGAGGTGATCCCCCGCCGCCTCGACGGCGGCGGCCACGCGCTCCCGGGCCAGCCCCGCGTCGTACAGCGCCGCGCCGTCGTAGTCCTCGATCGAGCAGCCGGCCAGGCCGGCCTCGACCGCAAGGCGCACCGTCGCCGCGACCTCCTCGGGCGAGTCGGCGAAGCCGTTCTCGAGGTCGGCCGACACCGGCACGTCCACCGCGGCGACGAGGTCCGCCCCGTGCGCGATCGCCTCGTCGCGCGTCACCTTGCCGTCGTGGCGGCCGAGCGTCGCCGCGAAGCCGGCGCTGGTCGTCGCGATGGCCGCGAAGCCGACGGCGGCGAGCGCCTTCGCAGTGCCGGCATCCCACGCGTTGGCGAGCAGCAGCGGCGTGTCACCCCGGTGGAGCGACAGGAAGTGGGCGGCGAGGGCGGGGTCGGTGGCCATGGAGCGACGGTACGACCGTCCCGTGACCCGTCTCGCTCCCTTTTGTGGCCCGCTTCACCTCATATGTGGCGCCCGAGTCACGGAAAGGGCGGGGGCGAAGGTCTGCCAGAATCCGCCGATGTTGCGGACGGAGGACTCGGACCGGGTCCGGCTGCTCACCCTCGACCGGCCCGACGCGCTCAACGCGTTCAACGAGGCCCTGTACGACGCGGTGGCCGACGCGCTCATCGAGGCGCAGGCCGACGACGGCGTCGCGGTCGTCGTGCTGACCGGGAGCGGCCGGGCGTTCTGCGCCGGCACCGACCTGCTCGAGATGGCCGCCCGCATCGGCGACCCGAACTTCGTGCCCGGCCGGCACGGCTTCCCCGGGCTGATCGACCAGCTGCTGGCCTTCGAGAAGCCGCTGCTGTGCGCGGTGAACGGCCTCGGACTCGGCATCGGCGCGACGATCCTCGGCCTCGTCGACCTCGCGTTCATCTCGACCGACGCCCGGCTCAAGTGCCCGTTCACCAGCCTCGGCGTCGCACCCGAGGCGGCGTCGAGCGCGACGTTCCCGAAGCTGATGGGCCGGCAGGCCGCGACGTGGGCGCTCATGAGCTCCGAGTGGCTCGGCGCGGAGGACTGCGTGCGCTGGGGCCTCGCGTTCCAGGCCTGCCCGCCCGACGAGCTGCTCCCGACGACGATGCACCACGCCCGCGTCCTCGCGTCGAAGCCGATCAGCTCGCTGCGCGCGGTGAAGCGGCTCGTCGGCGTCCACGACCGCGCCGCGATCGACGCCGCGCGTCAGGGAGAGAACGACGCGTTCGTCGAGCTGATGGGGGGACCGGCGAACGCCGAGGCGCTCGCCGCGTTCGCCGAGAAGCGCGATCCCGACTTCACGCGGTTGCCTCCAGGCTGGTGAGCTGATCCCACACCTCGAGCACGCGGCGCCGCAGCGCGTCGCGGTCGCCGTGGTTGTCGATGACGTGGTCGGCGCCGGCCAGCCGCTCCTCGCGGCTCGCCTGTCGCGCGATGCGGGCGCGTGCGTCCGCCTCGGTCATGCCCCGCTGCTCGACCAGACGAGCCACCGCGACGTCGGGGTCGACGTCGACGACGATCAGCGCGGCCATGTCCTTGCGGCCCGACTCGACCAGCAGCGGCACGTCGAGGATCACCACGTGGTCGGTGTCGGCCTCGGCCGCCATGCGGCGGGCGATCTCCTCACCCACCGCCGGGTGCACGATCCTGCCCAGGTCGGCCAGGGCCTCGTCGTCGCCGAACACGAGGTCGGCGACCGCCTGGCGGTCGAGCCGGCCGTCGGGCAGGAGGATGCCCTCGCCGAAGCGCTCCACCATCGCAGCCAGAACCGGCTGACCGGGCGCCTGCAGCTCGTGGACGATGGCGTCGGCGTCGATGATCACCGCCCCCTGCTCGCTGAGTAGGGCCGACACCGTCGACTTCCCGGCCCCGATGCCCCCCGTCAGGCCCACCGTGATCATCAGCCGCACGGTAACGCTGCCGACCGCCAGGGAGAGCAGCCGGCAACGAGAACCCGATGGCGAAGCCCGACTCGCGCAGCGAGTCGCAATGTGACGGCACCATACAGACCCGCACCGGACGTGCCGATCTACCCCTTGTGGTGACCCCCTCACCGGTATCCTCGACGGCCATGGCGGCGGCTGCGTCTCCTTCGGCCACGCCATCGCCGTCCGACCACGCCGCCCGCCGCGACGATGCCGGGGCGGCCCGGCGCCGCGACCAGGTCGCCACGTTCCGGCCGGCCATCTTCGGCATCCGGGTCGGCACGACGGCCGTATCGGTGGCCCTGTCGGCCAGCACGGTCCACGACTCGAGCAGCACGGTCGTCATCTGGTGCGCCGCGCTGGTCACCTACAACGTCTTCCGGATCATCCGCCCGCTGCGGGTCTACGACGACACGTCGAGCCTGCTCCGGGTGGTCGCCGAGGTCGGCATCCACGTGCTCGCGGTGGTGGCCACCGGCTACTGGGACTCGCCGCTCGTCTTCTCGCTCCTCACCGCGATCATGGTCGCCGGGTTCGCGCGCGGGTTCGGCTTCGCGGTGCGCATCGGCGCGGTGTCCGCGCTCGCGGTCGCCATCCCCGACATGACGCGGACCGGCTACGGCCTCGACGACTTCCGCACGAGCATCCAGTGGACCAGCGAGCTCCTCCTCGTTGCGCTGATCGCGGGCTACGCCCGCCGCGTCACCGGTGAGGCCGATCGCCAGCACTCGCTCGCCCTCGACCGGCTCGGCCGGCTGTCCGACGCCAACGCGCTCCTGTTCTCGCTGCACCGTGTCGCGCAGAGCCTCCCTGCCTCGCTCGACCTCGACGAGGTGCTCGACTCGACGATGCAGCGGGTGCACGACCTGTTCCGCTTCGAGAACGCGGTGCTGCTGCTGCACGACGACTCCGGTGGCGGGTGGGAGGTCGTGCGCTGGCACGGCGTCCGCCCGCCCGACCGGGTCGACGACTGGGAGCTGCCCCGACCGATCCGCTCCGCGCTGCTCGAGCACCGACTGGTCAACGTGCCCGACCTCGCCGACCAGGCCGGCCTCCTCCCCGGCAGCCGCTCGGGGATGTACGCGATCCTCCCCGCTCGCGAGTCGATCGTCGGCATGCTCGTGCTCGAGGACGAGGAGCCGCGCCACTTCACCGACCGCGACGTCGAGCTGCTGACCGGCTTCGTCGAGCCGGCCGGGCTGGCCGTCGACAACGCGCGCTGGTTCGCGCGGCTGCGCACCGTCGGCGCGGACGAGGAGCGCACCCGCATCGCGCGCGACCTCCACGACCGCATCGGCCAGTCGCTCGCCTACCTCGCGTTCGAGCTCGACCGCATGGTGAAGGCCGACCAGAACGGCGAGTCGCTCGGCGAGGCGCTCGAGAAGCTGCGCCAGGACGTCCGCGCCGTCATCGGCGAGGTCCGCGAGACGCTCTACGACCTGCGCACCGACGTGTCCGAGAGCCGGGACGTCATCTCCATCCTCGGCGCCTTCCTCGAGCGGGTGCGGGAGCGGAGCGGGCTGGAGGTCGGGCTCGAGAGCGAGGGCGACCGGCGGCTGCCGCTGCTCCAGGAGCGGGAGTTCTGGCGGGTCGCCCAGGAGGCGATCACCAACGTCGAGCGCCACGCCGAGGCCACCCGCATGGATGTCCACTGGTGGTGCGACGGCACCTCGGCCGTCCTCCAGGTGTCCGACGACGGGCGGGGCTTCGCGCCAGGTGTGAACGGGCGCCCCGACTCCTACGGCATCCTCGGGATGCGGGAGCGGGCGGCGAGCATCGGCGCCACGCTGGACATCGATTCGGTCGAGGGCAAGGGCGCCACCGTCCGCTGCCTGCTCCTCGGCGACTCCCTCACACGGGCGCCGTCCTGACCGATGTTCCTGCCATGACGATCCGTTTGGTGCTGGCCGACGACCACCGCATGCTGCGGGAGGGCCTGCGCCGTTCCATGGCCGACGAGGGCTTCGACGTGGTCGGCGAGGCCGGCGACGGCGAGGAAGCCGTCCGCCTCTGCAACGACGTCCGACCCGACGTCGTCCTGATGGACGTGACGATGCCCGACGTCGACGGGGTGCAGGCGACCGCCCGCATCCGCTCGGAGAACCCCGACGTGCGGGTCGTGATGCTCACCATGCACGCCGACGACTCGGTCATCGCGTCGGCCATCCGGGCCGGCGCCTCCGGGTACCTGGTCAAGGACTGCTCGACCGACGAGATCGCCGAAGCCGTCCGCCTCGCCGCCGACGACGACGCCGCCCTCTCCCCCGGTCTGGCCGCCTCGATGCTCGACGAGGTGCGCAAGCTCGAGCCGGTCAACGGCAACGACGGCGACCGGGCCGTGACCAAGCGGGAGGAAGAGGTCCTCCAGCTCATCGCCGACGGCTGCTCGACCTCGGAGGTCGCCCAGCAGCTGTACATCAGCCAGAAGACGGTGAAGAACCACCTGGCGTCGATCTACCAGAAGCTCGATGCCCGGGACCGCACCCAAGCGGTCCTCCGTGCCGTGCGCATGGGCATCGTCCGGCTCGACTGATCTCCGAAGGCAATACCGGTCGGAATCCGACCGCTATTGCCTTCAGGCGCGGGGCAGGAACACGACCCAGTCCTTGTCGCGGTACGCGATGCGCCAGTCGGGGGCGTGGCGCATCAGCTTGGTGAGCTTGCCGTCGCGCTCCCAGAGCACGACACCGGCGTGGTACCGGCCGAGGATCGCGTCCCAGTCCGACGTGCCGTGCAGCAGGTCGATGGCGTCGTCCACGACGGAGGCCGGGTACATGTCGACCCGGTCGTCCATGAACACCATCCGGCGGGGGCCGTAGCGGGCCTCGAGGTAGTTGCCGACGTAGTCGGGGGCGACCAGGTGGTCCTCGAGCAGGCCCTGCTGCTGCAACCAGGTCACCGCCGTCTCGGGATAGGCGTCGAGCTTCGCGTCGGGCTGGGCCAGCGAGACGACGCCGAGCAGGCAGCCGGCGATCACGCAGCCCCCGATCCCGGCCATCGCGCTCCGCGAGCGGCGGAGGCCGTCGATCGATCCGAGGCCGGCGACCGCGGCCGCCATGCCGGGCACGAACACGAGGCTGGCCGGCGCCATGTTGCGCACGGAGGTGAACGCGAAGACCGTGAAGACCGCGAGCGGCAGCGCGGCCCGCCACGAGCGGCGACGGGCGAGCAGCAGGGTCGCCACCACGACCTGCGCGACGAAGATGAACGCCCAGATCGTGTTCAGGCGGAGCGGGTTCCACTCCTGGATGGTCCGGAACGAGTGGCTCTTGTGCAGCAGCTCGAGCGGGAACAGCAGCAGCGACGGACCGAGCGGGTTGATCCCGCCGACCAGCGTGCCGACGGTCATCCATCCGAGGAGGCGGAGCTCGCGCAGCTGACGCTCACCGTCGAGCCACGCACCGGCCGCCATCAGCGCCACGGCGACGAAGCCGAGGGGGAACGAGCCGTGGGTGTTGACCCACAGCCACATGACGGGGATCGCCCAGCGCGGGTCGCCTGGACCCTCGGCGAGCACGAGGATGATGGCCATCGCGACCAGTCCGAACAGCAGCGGGCGCTCGAGCCACGAGCCCCCGCCGAGCCCGACCGCGAACGCGGTGATGGCGATCCGCGCGACCAGCCCGGCCGGCCGGGCGAGCCGCCAGATCAGCGCGGCCATGCCCGCGGCCAGCACCCCGTCGAGCACGCGGATGCCGGCGAGCCCGCCGACCCGATCGGTCAGGCCGTAGAGGAGCGACGCGAACCAGCTGGCCACCGTCCACGGATGGCCCGTGGCGGTGAACGAGTACGGGTCGGTCCGGGGGATCACCCCTTTGTCGACGATGATCCGCCCGGTCGCCAGGTGGGTCAGGAAGCTGTTGTCGTGGAGCTGGCGCAGGCCGATGCGCAGCCCCCAGAGCACGAAGACGGCACCGGCCGCGGTGGCCAGCATCGGCCACGCCGCGGCCGCCTCGTCGGCGGCCGCTTCCGGCGCGAGCTCCTCGGCGGTCGCGGGCACCCCTGCACCCACGTCGGTGGGCACCGACACGGTCAGAAGTTCTTGGAGATGTTGATGATGGCCGGGCCGAGCACGACGACGAACAGCGCAGGGAAGATGCAGAACACCATCGGGATCAGCATCTTCACGGGCGCCTTCTGCGCCTGCTCCTGGGCCAGCTGCCGACGCTTGATCCGCATCTCGTCGGCCTGCGCCCGCAGCACCCGGCCGATCGACACACCGAAGGTGTCGGCCTGCAGGATGGCGAGCACGAACGACCGGAGCTCCGGCACGTCGCAGCGGGCCTCCATGTTGCGCATGGCGTCGGCCCGGGATGCACCGGCGCGCACCTCACCGAGCATGCGGCTGAACTCGTCGGTCAACGCACCCGGCACCGCGGCGACGGTGCGGTCGAGCGCCTGCTCGAAGCCGAGGCCGGCCTCGACGCTGATGACGAGGAGGTCGAGCACGTCGGGCAGCGCGATGCGGATGGCGTTCTTCCGCTCCTCCACCTTGCGGTTGATGATCGCGTCGGGACCGAGGATGCACAGGAGCGCAACCATCAGGAAGCCGCCGATCTGCAGCAGCCCACCCGGGGCCCACACGAAGAAGAAGAAGACGAAGAACGCCGGGATGGCCGCGACCGTCGCGACGCGGACGGCGAGGAAGCGGTCGACCGCGTCCTTGTCGGCCACGCCGAGCGCCGAGTACTTGCGCCGGACCTGGTCGATGTAGCCGACCGGCGTGAACCGGCGGCCGAGCTGCGTGAGGCCGGTGAGCACCGGCGTGACCGCACGCTCGCGCACCGGCTTGAGCAGCTCCTGGTCGCGGACGTTCTCGACCTGGTAGCCCTCCAGCTGGCGCAGCGACGCGCGGACGGTCGCCTTCTC
>JAFBAD010000040.1 GCA_019247975.1 Acidimicrobiia bacterium | reverse complement strand
GTGCAGAGCGAGCTCAACGCGGTGACCTTCGACGTGGCGGAGGGTCCCGACGGCGTCGCCCGCTTCGACGTGCGCGGAAAGCTGTACGCGCCCGAGGAGATCTCTGCGCTCGTGCTGCGCAAGCTGGTGGACGACGCAAGCAAGTTCCTCGGGGAGAAGGTCACCGAGGCGGTGATCACGGTGCCTGCGTACTTCAACGACGCGCAACGCCAGGCGACCAAGGACGCCGGCAAGATCGCCGGCCTCGAGGTGCTGCGCATCGTGAACGAGCCGACCGCAGCCGCTCTGGCCTACGGCCTCGACAAGAAGTCGCACGAGACGGTGCTCGTGTTCGACCTCGGCGGTGGCACGTTCGACGTCAGCATTCTCGACGTCGGTGACGGCGTGGTCGAGGTCCGAGCGACGTCAGGCGACACGCACCTCGGCGGCGACGACTTCGACCGCCGGTTGGTCGACCACCTGGCCGACGAGTTCCAGCAGAACGAGGGCATCGACCTCCGGACCGATCCGCAGGCGCTGCAACGGCTGTTCGAAGCAGCCGAGCGGGCCAAGATCGAGCTGTCGTCCGTGACCCAGACCCAGGTGAACCTCCCGTTCATCACGGCCGACGCCAACGGTCCGAAGCACCTGGTGACGACGGTCATGCGATCGACGTTCGAGTCGATCACGGCGGACCTTGTCGAGCGCTGCCTCGGGCCAGTCGAGCAGGCGATGGCCGACGCGAAGGCCATGGCGAACGACATCGACGAGGTCATCCTCGTCGGAGGGTCCACGCGCATCCCCGCCGTGCAGAACCGGGTCCGCCGGCTCACGGGCGGCAAGGACCCGAACATGACCGTGAACCCCGACGAGGTCGTCGCCGTCGGGGCCGCCATCCAGGCGGCGATCATCAAGGGCGAGGTGCAGGACGTGCTCCTGCTCGACGTCACTCCCCTTTCGCTGGGCGTCGAGACGCTCGGCGGTGTGATGACCAAGGTGATCGAACGGAACACGACGATCCCGGCCCGCCGAACGGAGACCTTCAGCACCGCGGACGACAACCAGAACGCCGTCGACATCGTCATCCTCCAGGGCGGGCGCGAGATGGCGGCGGACAACCGGGTCCTCGGTCGGTTCCGGCTCGAGGGCATCCGGCCCGCGCCCCGAGGGACACCGCAGGTCGAGGTCACCTTCGACATCGACGCCAACGGCATCCTCAACGTGACTGCCCGCGACCGTGACACCGGAGCCGAACAGGCGATCACGATCAGCCAGAGCTCGAATCTCGACCCGTCCGAGGTCGAGCGGATGATCAGGGATGCCGACGCCCATCGCGCCGAGGACGAACGCTTCCGCCAGGAGGTCGACGCCCGCAACGAGCTCGACGCCATCGCCCACCAGGTCGAACGGCAGCTGAGCGACGTCGGCGAGGTACCGGTCCACGAGAAGGCACGGGCCGAGACCCTGGTCGCTGACGCCCGACAGGCGATCGAGGAGAGGGCCGGGCTCGACCGCCTCCGCTCCCTCACGGCAGAGCTCCAGCAGATCTACCAGGCCCTCGCCGCGCCCCGGAGCAACGGCGGAGGTGACGGCGACGGGTCCGCCTCCTCCTCGTCCGCGGACGAGGACGACGTGATCGACGCCGACTTCACGGTGTCGTAGAGGGGGTCCTGACGATGACCCCCTCGGCCTGGACCGAGCACCAGGCTTCCGGGCCGGCCGGTGGCGTCTCTCCCGCGCCGCCGGCCGGCAACGCCTCCGCACGCGAGCCCGAACGGGTGGAGGACCCTCCAGCCGGGGACCTGGCCACCCGGGAGCCGGACGAGCGGCTGCTGAGGGCCATGGCCGATCTCGAGAACCTCCGCAAGCGCTCCCTGCGCGAGGTCGAACGAGCCCGCGATGCCGAGCGGATCCGAGTCGCGACCGAGTGGCTCCCCGTCGTCGACGATCTGGACCGCGCCGTCGAGCACGCGCCGCAGGACCGCGGCGATCCCCACTCCCTCCTCGAGGGTGTGCGGGCCGTCCGTGATCACGCGATCGCGATCCTGTCGCGCCTCGGCTTCCCGCGGTACGGGGAGGTCGGCGAGCCGTTCGACCCGGCCCGCCACGACGCCGTCAGCGCGGTCGACATCGGCGGCCCACCGGGCACGGTCGTGGCCGTCGTCCGGCCCGGCTACGGCAACGAGCAGACCATCCTCCGACCGGCCGGGGTCGTCGTCGCGAGGTCCTGATGGCCGCTCGCGACTTCTACGACGCGCTCGGCGTGGGTCGTGATGCGGCGCCCGACGAGATCCAACGCGCCTACCGGAAGCTGGCGCGCGCCTACCACCCGGACGTCAACAAGGACCCCGGCGCCGAGGACCGATTCAAGGAGGTGTCCGAGGCGTACGACGTGCTGTCCGATCCGGAGCAGCGGCGGCGCTACGACGCGTTCGGCGAGGACTTCCGACAGGTGCCCGACGGCGTCGACCCCGAGCAGTGGGCCCGGGCCCGGGCCGGCGCTGGCCGCGGCGGATCGGGCAGCCCCCGCCGGGATCGCGGACAGGCCGGGCCGGCGGGCGGCCAGTGGTACACGACGGGCGACACGAGCGGGTTCGACTTCGACGACATCTTCGGCGACATGTTCGGCGGAGCAGGCCGCCGGTCGTGGGGGCCGATCCCGGGCGCCGACCAGGAGGCCGAGGTCACGATCTCGGTGGAGGAGGCGTTCCGAGGCACCTCCCGGTCACTCGCGCTGTCGGGTTCGGAAGGCACCCAGAACGTCCAGGTCACGATCCCTCCCGGCGTCACCGACGGCCAGCGCATCCGGTTGACCGGGCAGGGAGGTCAGGGCAGCGGGGGTGCCGCAGCCGGCGACCTGTACCTGGTGGTGCGCATCGCGCCGCACCCACGCTTCCGGCTCGACGGGCGCGACCTGTACACGGAGCTCCCGCTGGCGCCCTGGGAGGCTGCGCTCGGGACGTCGGTCGCGGTCGACGCGCCCGCGGGCGAGGCGAAGCTCCAGGTGCCACCGGGATCGTCCAGCGGCCGACGCCTCCGGCTCAAGGGTCAGGGCCTCCCCAACCCGCGTGGCCCGGCCGGGAACCTCTACGCGGAGGTCCGCATCATGGTCCCGCCCAGGCCCGGCGATGAGGAGCGACGGCTCTTCGAGGACCTCGCGCGCGCCTCCACCTTCGACCCACGGAGGCGGCGGTGACCTACGACCTGACCCGTCCGGTGCGCCTCGACATCGACGGCTTCGCGCGTCTCACCGGGCTCCACCCCGACCTAGTCCACCGCTTCGTCGCGCTCGGACTGATCGACGCGACGCGGGACGCCACCGGCGCGTTGTGGTTCGCGGCGGACCAGGTGCCGAAGGTGGCGCGCCTGCAACGCCTCCGCGCTGGGCTCGCCCTCAACTACGCGGCGCTCGGTCTCGTCGCCGACCTCCTCGACCGCATCGCGCAGCTCGAGGCGCGCCAGCGCCGGCCGGCTGACCCGACCTCGACCGCCCCGCCCCCGACCACAGGAGCTCGACGATGGACATGAACCGTCTCACCCAGAGGTCACAGGAGGCGCTGCACGACGCCCAGACCAAGGCACTGCGGTTCGGCCACACGGAGGTCGACGGTGAGCACCTGCTGCTCGCCCTGCTCGACCAGCACGACGGCCTCGTCCCTCGCCTCCTCGGGCAGTCGGGCGTGGACGTCGACCAGCTCCGCCAGGCCCTGGAGGGCGAGCTCGAGAGGAGGCCCCGTGCGACGGGCCCGGGCACGGAGCCGGGCCAGGTGTACGTGACGCAGCGGCTGAGCCGGCTCCTCGACGCGGCCGACACCGAGGCCAAGCGGCTCAAGGACGAGTACGTCTCGGTCGAGCACCTCGTGCTCGCGCTCCTGGCCGAGGGCAGCGCGACCGCGGCCGGTCGCCTGCTCGCTGCGCACGGCGTCTCGCGCGATTCGTTCCTGCAGGTGCTCACCCGGATCCGCGGCAACCAACGGGTGACCTCGGCGATGCCGGAGGTCACCTACGAGGCACTGGAGAAGTACGGCCGGGATCTCGTGCAGGAGGCCCGCCTCGGCCGGCTCGACCCGATCATCGGGCGGGACGAGGAGATCCGCCGGGCGATCCAGATCCTGTCGCGGAAGACGAAGAACAACCCGGTGCTCATCGGCGATCCCGGCGTGGGCAAGACGGCGATCGTCGAGGGCCTGGCCCAGCGGATCGTGAACGGAGACGTCCCCGAGGGGTTGCGCGACAAGACGGTCTTCGCCCTCGACATGGGTTCGCTGGTCGCCGGAGCGAAGTACCGCGGCGAGTTCGAGGAGCGCCTGAAGGCGGTGTTCGAGGAGGTCACCCGCTCGGAGGGCCGCATCCGCCTCTTCGTCGACGAGATGCACACCGTGGTCGGCGCGGGCGCGGCCGAGGGGTCGATGGACGCCGGCAACATGCTCAAGCCGATGCTGGCCCGCGGTGAGCTGCACATGATCGGGGCCACCACCCTCGACGAGTACCGCAAGCACGTCGAGAAGGATGCGGCGCTCGAGCGACGCTTCCAGCCCGTTCTGGTCGAGGAGCCGACCGTCGAGGACACCATCTCGATCCTGCGCGGTCTGCGCGAGCGCTTCGAGGTGTACCACGGCGTCAAGATCCAAGATGGCGCGCTCGTGGCCGCGGCCGTCCTCAGCCACCGCTACATCAGCGACCGCTTCCTGCCCGACAAGGCGATCGACCTCGTCGACGAAGCCTGCGCCATGCTGCGCACCGAGATCGACTCGATGCCGGCGGAGCTCGACGGCCTGACCCGCTACGTCACCCGCCTCGAGATCGAGGAAGCCGCCCTGGCCAAGGAGGAGGAGGATCCGGCCAGCAGGCAGCGTCTCGACGAGCTGCGCAAGGAGCTGGCCGACCGGCGGGCCGAGGCCGACGCGCTGCGAGCCCAGTGGGAGGCCGAGCGCCAGGCTCTGCGGCGGGTACAGGAGCTCCGGGAGGAGATCGAACAGGTCCGGATGGACGCCGAGCGCGCGGAGCGGAACTACGAGCTCGAACGCGCGGCGGAGCTGCGCTTCGGCACGCTCGCCGAGCTGGCTCGCCGCCTCGAGTCCGAGGAGCAGGCGCTGGCCGCGAAGCAGAGCGGCTCGCGCCTCCTGCGCGAAGTGGTCACCGAGGAAGAGATCGCGTCGATCGTGTCCCGCTGGACCGGCATCCCGGTGAGCCGGCTGGCGGAGGGGGAACGCCAGAAGCTGCTCCGCCTGGACGAGATCCTGCACGAGCGGGTCATCGGCCAGGACGAGGCGGTGCAGCTCGTCGCGGACGCCATCATCCGCGCCCGCTCAGGGGTGAAGGACCCTCGCCGGCCCATCGGGTCATTCATCTTCCTCGGGCCGACCGGGGTCGGGAAGACCGAGCTCG
>JAFBAD010000370.1 GCA_019247975.1 Acidimicrobiia bacterium | reverse complement strand
CATCCCGCTCGGCTACCACAACGACCCGGAGCGGACGGCGCAGACCTTCGTCGAGGTGAACGGCGTGCGCCACGTCGTCACCGGCGACATGGCGACCGTCGACCCGGACGGTTCGATCCAGCTGCTCGGCCGCGGTTCGCAGTGCATCAACACGGGCGGCGAGAAGGTCTTCCCCGAAGAGGTCGAGTCGGTGCTGCACGCGCACCCGTCGGTCGGCGACGTGCTCGTGGTCGGCGTGCCCGACGAGCGCTGGGGGAGCGTGGTCACCGCGGTCGTCGAACCGCACGGCGGCGCGCAGCCGGACCTCGACGAGCTTCGCGAGCACTGCCGGTCCACGCTGGCCGGCTACAAGCTGCCCAAGCACCTCGTCCTGGTCGACAAGATCCGGCGCTCGCCCGCCGGCAAGGCCAACTACCCCTGGGCCGAGCAGCTCGCCCAAACCGAGATTGGCCAGGTTGACCGCGCATAGCGCGGGTTACGTGGCCAATTTCGGGGTGGGGGTGAAGGTCACCGGCATCGACTCGTAGCCGCTCACGAAGTTGGCGGGGCGGTAGCTCGGCTCGGTGGGCTCCGCGAGCTCGAGGTCGGGCAGCCGCTCGAGCAGGCGGTCGAACATCACCTTGAGCTCGAGCCGGGCGAGGCTGTTGCCGAGGCAGAAGTGGGCGCCGTAGCCGAACGCGACGTGGTCGTTCGGCGTGCGGGTGCTGTCGAAGGTGTTCGCGTCCGGGAACACCGACTCGTCCCGGTTGGCCGAGGAGTAGAGGAGGAGCAGCTTCTGGCCCTCTTCGATCTGCTGGCCCTGGAGCTCGACGTCGCACGTCGCGGTGCGGGCCATGTTCTTGATCGGCGACACCCACCGCAGCATCTCCTCGACCGCGGTCGGCAGCGTGTCGCGCTCCGCAGCGAGCCGCTCCCACTGGTCGTGGTCGGCGAGGACCTGGTAGCCGCCGCCGGTGATCACGTGGCGGGTGGTCTCGTCACCGCCGATGAGGATGAGCAGCGACTCGTGGATCAGCGAGTCGAGGTCGAGCTGGTCGCCGTCGACGTCCGCGTGCACCAGCACGCTCATCAGGTCGTCGTGCGGTTCGGTCCGTCGCTCCTCGACCAGCCGGGTCGCGTACTCCGTGTACCCGACGAACGCGTCGCCCGCCCGCTCGCCCGCGTCCGGGTCGCCCGTCAGCGCGCACATCATCGCGTCGCTCCACTCGAGCAGCATCTTGCGGTCCTCGGGCGGGAAGCCGAGCTGGTCACCGATCATGATCAGCGGCAGCGGGGCGGCGATGTCCCACACGAAGTCGCACTCGCCCCGCTCGCACACGCCGTCGATGATCTCGTCGCAGACCGCGCGGATCTTGTCCTCGCTCTCGCGCACGCGACGCGGGGTGAAGCCTCGGTTCACGAGCTTGCGCCGCGCCCAGTGCTGCGGGTCGTCCATGTCGATCATCATCGGGATCGGACCGCTGTCGGGCCGGATGCCGCCCGCGTTCGAGAACGTCTTCGGATCGCGTGACACCGAGCGCACGTCGTCGTAGCGAGCGATGCCCCACACACGACCGTCCCAGTAGACGGGGGCGTGCTCGCGCACCCAGGCGAGCTCGGCCTCGGGGTTGCGCCCCCAGAACTCACCGCTCACGAAGTCGATGTCGTCGCGCACCGCGTGGTCAGCCATCGCCCGAGTTTGCCATGAGGATCTGACGCCGCGTCAGGTCCCCTGCGTAGGATGTCTGGGGATGGGGAGTGCTGCGGTCGTGTCAGCGCCGAAGCTGTCGAACGTCGCGCATCCGGCCGCCGTGACCGGCCCGAACCTGCCGCTCGGGCGGCGCGTCGAGCTCCCGGGTCGCGGCACGACGTTCGTGCGCGAGGTCGACGGTCCTCCAGGGGCGCCGACCGTCCTCCTGCTCCACGGTCTGCTGGCTAGCGGCGGACTCAACTGGTTCCAGGCGTTCGGCCCGATGAGCGAGCACTTCCGCGTCGTCGCGCCGGACCACCGCGGCCACGGTCGTGGCCTGCGCACCCGCTCGCGCTTCCGCCTGGCCGACTGCGCCGACGACGTGGCCGCGCTCATCGACGAGCTCGGGACGGGACCGGTCATCGCCGCCGGCTACTCGATGGGCGGGCCGATCGCGCAGCTCCTCTGGAAGCGCCACCCGGACAAGGTCGCCGGCCTCGTCCTGTGCGCGACCTCCGACCGGTTCGTGCCCGTCCAGCGGGAGCGGTTGATCTTCGTGACCGCGATGTCCGCCGCGATCGGCACGTCGCGCTTCGGCAGCCTGATCACCCGCCTGCCGGTCAACGCGATGCGGGCGCGGGCGGGCACGAGCCCCCGGGAGCGGCCCGACAGCCTGCGGGCCTGGGCGGCCGCCGAGATGCGTCGCCACGACTGGCGGATGGTGGCCGAGGCCGCCCGTGCCATCGGCGTCTACGACTCGAGCTCGTGGATCGGCGACATCGACGTGCCGACCACCGTGCTCGTCACCACCGAGGACAAAGCCATCGCGCCGACGGAGCAGATGCGCCTCCTGCTCTCGATCCCTGAGGCGGAGCTGCGTCGCATCGACGACGGGCATACGGTCTGCGCGCGGGCGCGCTTCGGCCCGCCGATGGTCGAGGCGTGCCGCTCCGTCGCGGCCCGAGTCAGTCAAGGAGTCAGATGAAGCGCACCGCCCTGGTCCTCTCGTTCCTGCTGCTCCTGGCCGCCTGCGGGTCCCGCGTCGACACGAGCGCGACGGGACCGACGGCGACGGTGAGCCCCACCGGGAACGGGAGCTCCGGGTCGGGCGGCGGCACCAGCGCGCCGGCCGCGGCCGATGGCAACAAGATCGGCACGCTGACCAACCCGTGCTCGGCGAAGAAGGCCGAGGGCGCGGCGCCCACCGACACCCCCGGCGTGAGCGCCACGACCATCAAGATCGGCGTGATCTCCGACCGCAAGAACGACATCACGCCGGTGCCGACGATCGGCGTCGAGGAAGCCGCGCAGGCCTTCGTCGACATGTGCAACGACAGCGGGGGCATCAACGGCCGCAAGCTCGCGCTCACCAAGTACGACTCGGGGATCCTGAACACCGACGCGGTCACCAAGCAGGCCTGCCAGGCCGGCCTCTTCGCCCTGGTGGGTGACGGTTCCGTGCAGGACCAGCAGGGCGTGCCGACCCGGGAGGCGTGCGGCCTGCCCGAGATCGCGGCCTACGCGGCCACCAGCGAGCGGTCGATCTCGAAGAACTTCTTCTCACCGGTGCCCGGCACCCAACCGGACAAGTTCAACGCCGGCCCCTGCAAGTTCATGGCCGACAAGTTCCGGGCCGCCACCAAGAAGGCGGCGATGATCTACACGGACGTGCCGGCGTCGAAGGTCCGGGGCCAGGCGACCATCGAGGCGTGCGAGAAGGAGGGGTTCAAGTACGTCGTCCAGGCAGGCGTCGCGTTCGGCGAGAAGAACTTCGCCCCGGTCGTCACCCAGATGAAGGACAAGGGCGCCAAGCTCCTCGAGGTCGTGTCGGTGGTCCCCGACACCCTGAAGATCCTCCAGGAGGTCAAGCGGCAGGGGCTCGACCTCGACGTCGTCGACCTCGGCCAGCAGTACTACGACCCGGCCATGGCGCAGGACCCGAATGCCGACGGCGCCTACGTGCTCACCAACACGACGCCGTTCAAGGAGAAGGACTCGACGCCGGCCCTGCAGGTCTACGACAAGTGGATGAAGGGCGGCCCTGAGACGTCGCTCGGCGTGCAGGCGTTCTCGGCCGGGCTGCTGTTCGCGCAGGCGGCGGCGTCGCTCGGCAACGACCTCACGCGCGACAGCCTCATCGCCGCGCTGAAGAAGATCCACGAGTGGGACGGGGGTGGGTTGCAGCTGCTCGCCGACCCCGGGTCCAACGCGCACAACGACTGCTACCTGTACCTGCAGATCAAGGACAAGGACTTCGTCCGTGCCTTTCCGAAGAAGGGGTTCTCGTGCGCCAAGGACAACGTCGTCACGCTGTCGAAGAAGTATCTGACGAGCTGACCGGCTGAGGCTCCTGCGGCATGGAGACCTTCTTCCAGTTCTTCATCGTCTTCGCGCTCCAGGCCGCGGGGATCTACGCGGTCGCGGCGAGCGGACTCGTCGTGACCTACGCGACGTCGGGCGTCTTCAACTTCGCCCACGGCGCGATCGGCATGTTCTGCGCGTTCTCCTACTGGGAGCTCTCGCAGAACCGCGGCTGGCCGTCATGGATCGCGCTGGTCGTCGTGCTCTTCGTCGAGGCGCCGCTCATCGGTCTGGTGCTCGACCGCGTGATCATGCGGCGGCTGGCCGACGCGTCGACGATCACCACGATCGTCGTGACCATCGGTCTGCTGGTGGCCTTCGTGCAGCTGGCCGGCATGATCTGGCCGCAAGGGTCGACCACGCGCGTGCTGCCGGAGTTCTTCGTCGGGGACACCGTGAAGGTGTTCGGCATCAACGTCAGCTACCACGCGGTGATCGTCCTGATCACCGCGATCCTCGTCGCCGTCGTGCTGCGCGTCCTGCTGTACGAGACCCGGCTCGGGGTCGCGATGCGGGCGGTCGTCGACAACCGTGAGCTCGGTGCGCTCAACGGCGTGCACCCGGACCGGATCTCGAGCGTCTCGTGGATGCTCGGCTCGATGCTCGCCGCGCTGGCCGGCGTGCTGATCGCGCCGATCCTCCCGCAGTTCACACCGGTCGCCCTGACCCTGCTCGTGATCTCGGCGTACGCGGCCGCCATGGTCGGCCGGCTGCGCAGCCTGCCGCTCACCTTCCTCGGCGCGGTGATCCTCGGGGAGTTCGAGAGCCTCCTCAACTGGATCGACACCAAGGGCATCGGCGGACACACCGTGGCCGACGTCGCCAACGACCTGCAGACGTCCGCGCCGGTCATCCTGCTGTTCGTCGTGCTGATCCTGCTGCCGCAGGATCGCGTGGCCGGGAGATCGTCGCGTCGCTACAACGCGCCGACGCCGTCGCTGCGGACCATGGCGATGGCGATGGTCGCCTACGTCGCGGGTGCCTACGTCATCGCCCAGTCGGGGTGGGTCTCGAAGACGACCGTCGACCAGCTCGGCGTCGGCATCGCCCTCGGCATCGTGATGCTGTCCCTCGTGCTGCTTACCGGCTACGGCGGCCAGGTATCGCTCGCGCAGCCCGGGTTCGCGGGCATCGGCGCGCTCGTCGTCTGGAAGATGGGCCCGGTCGGGGGTCTCGTCGCTGGGGTCGTGATCTGCGCGGCGGTCGGCGTGCTCGTCGCGCTGCCGGCCCTGAAGATGCGCGACCTCTACCTCGCGTTGTCGACGATGGCCTTCGCGCTGTTCCTCGAGACGAACATCTACGGCGAGAACGCGCTCTTCAAGCAGTTCCTGCCGTTCTCCGTGGGCAACGCGTCGGTGAGGCGCATCCCGGGCCTCGAGGGCGACACCGCCTTCTTCATGGTGATGGCGGTCGCGTTCGCGCTCATCGTGCTGCTGCTCACCGTCATCCGCAACGGCTCGTTCGGACGGCGGCTCCAGGCGATGCGCGACTCGCCCTCGGCGTGTGTGACGCTCGGGCTCGACCTCACCGCCACCAAGCTCCAGGCGTTCGGCCTCGCCGCGGCGATCGCAGGCCTCGGCGGTGCGCTGCTGGCGATGTGGAAGGAGACGAGCGTCGGGGTCGCCGACTTCTCCCTCCTGAAGGGCCCGCTGCCGGGCCTGCCCCTCGTGCTGGTCGCGGTCGTGTTCGGCATCACCACCGCGTTCGGTGCGGTCATCGGCGGCCCGGTCTTCGTGCTGCTGCCGCTGATCGGCACCTGGTACCCGGCGCTCGAGAACATCATGAACCTCGCCCCCGGCCTGGCCGGCATCGGGCTCGGCCAGAACCCCGACGGCGCCGTCGGTCAGGTCGCGGAGTCCTTCGCGCGCGACGAGCCCTCGGCGGACCACCCGCCGCCTCCGCCCCGCGTCCCG
This sequence comes from Acidimicrobiia bacterium, assembly GCA_019247975.1. Lineage (GTDB taxonomy): Bacteria > Actinomycetota > Acidimicrobiia > Acidimicrobiales > Iamiaceae > JAFBAD01. The sequence continues at coordinate 5,840 of JAFBAD010000370.1, read as the reverse complement.
GTCGTGCCCGAGCGGGTGGGGGCCGCCGGCCGCCCGACCGCCGAGGAGATCCGCGAGCTGGACGACGTGCTGGGTCTCAGCTGGGGCCGCTGCGAGACGAAGGCCGCGCCGCGATGAGCGAGCCGCTGCTCGAGCTGCAGGAGGTCACGGTCCGCTTCGGTGGCCACGTGGCCGTCGACTCGGTGGACCTGTCGGTCGATCCCGGCACCATCACCGGGCTGATCGGACCGAACGGCGCCGGCAAGACGACGACGTTCAACGTGATCACCGGTCTGCAGGCCCCGACGACCGGCCACCTGCACTTCGGCGGCAAGGACATCACCCGCGCCCGGGCTCACCGGCGCGCGCAGGCCGGCATCGGGCGGACCTTCCAGCGGCTCGAGGTGTTCGGTTCGCTGACCGCACGGGAGAACGTCCTCGTCGGCGTCGAGCTGCGCCGTCGGTGGGGACGGCGGGCGAAGCCCACGCCGGTTGCGCTCGCGCTGCTCGCCGAGACGGGGCTCATCCAGCCGAGCTCCGGACCCGAGGTGCTCGGCGGCATCCTCGCCCGCGAGGAGACCGACGCGCTGCTCGACCTCGTCGGCATCAGCCACGTCGCGAACACCCGCGCCGACGAGCTGCCCACCGGCCTCGCCCGCCTCGTCGAGCTGGCGCGGGCGCTCGCCACCCGGCCCCGGCTGCTGCTGCTCGACGAGCCGGCGTCGGGCCAGGACGAGAGCGAGACCGAGGCGTTCGCCCAGCTGCTCGTGCGGCTGGCCGGCACGGGCATGGGCATCCTGCTGGTCGAGCACGACGTGCCCCTGGTGATGCAGCTCTGCTCGAAGGTCTGCGTGCTCGACTTCGGTTCGGTGCTCGCCACCGGCACACCGGCGGAGGTCCAGGCCGACAAGGCGGTCATCGACGCGTACCTCGGCGCGGAGCCCGTCAGCGCCGAGGCGATCGAGCACCTGGACGCAGGCGCCTGATGGCTGCGACCGGCCCGGCCCTCGAGCTCACCGGCGTGCGCGCCGCGTACGGGCGGATCGAGGTGCTGCACGGCGTCGACCTCACGGTCCCGCCGGCGTCGGTCGTCGCGCTGCTCGGGCCGAACGGCGCGGGCAAGACGACGACGCTCATGGTCGCGAGCGGGCAGATGCCCGCGACCGCCGGGTGCGTGCACGTCGCCGGCCGGCACGTGAACGGCGTGCGGCCCGACCAGCTGGCTCGCCTCGGCCTGTGCACGATCCCCGAGGGCCGCGGCATCTTCCCGAGCCTCACCGTGCGCGAGAACCTGCGGATGATCACCTTCGGCGGCCCGTCGCTGCGGCAGGTGGAGGAGCGTGCGTTCACCCAGTTCCCCCGCCTGAAGGAGCGGATCGGACAGGTCGCCGGCACGCTGTCGGGAGGCGAGCAGCAGATGCTGGCCATGGCACGCGCGCTCGGCTCGGACCCCGCCATCCTCCTGCTCGACGAGCTCTCGATGGGCCTGGCCCCGCTGATCGTCGAGGAGCTCTACGGCCTCGTGGCCGACATCGCCCGCCAAGGCGTGTCGATCCTCGTGGTCGAGCAGTTCGCCCGCGCCGTCCTCGGCGTCGCCGACGTGGCGGTCATCATGCAGCACGGCCGGGCGACCGCCACCGGATCACCCGCGGAGCTCGAGTCCGAGCTGTCCGCGGCCTACCTGGGAGCATCGACATGACCGACACCCACGCCGAGAGCTCGGGAACCCACCCCGATCGCCCCGTCGACAGGCCGACCGATCGACTCGAGGCCGGCGTGCAGCAGCTGCACGTGCCCGAGCCCCGGACCGATCGCGAGACCTTGCTGCTGCGGGCGGGCATCGCCATCGTGATCCTCGGTGGCCTCTGCATCGGCCTCGGGTGGTGGGGCGCGTCGGGCACCGCCAACCTCGCCGAGCAGATCCCGTACCTGATCTCCGGGGGGCTGTTCGGGATCGCGCTGGTCGTCGCCGGCACCGCGCTGGTCATGCGCTACTCGATGGCCCGGTTGTTCCGGTACTGGTTGGCCCGACTGCTCGCCGAGCACAGCGTGCAGACCGATCGCACCGTCGACGCGCTCGGCCGCATCGAGACCGCGCTGGGTCCGCGCCAGTGACCTGATCACCCCATGGGGAGCTCGGGCGCAGGGTCGAGGTCCATACCGTCGGTGAGGTGCGCGGTGTCGTTGAACCGGCGCAGGATCCAGCGGTCACCGTGCAGCACGAGCTGCGAGATCGACCCGTTGTCCGCGCCGACGAAGGCGAACCCGCGCTCGGTGCCGACCGCGTAGGAGAGCAGCTGACCGATGACGCCGCCGTGGGTGAAGACCGCCACGCGCTGGTCCGCGTGCTCGGCGGCGATGCGCTCGAGCGCGCCGCGCACGCGAGCGAGGAACTGGTCCTTCGGCTCGCCGCCGGGGATCACGTCCCAGCGCTCCTCCGTGGCCATCCGCAGGGCGATCGGATCGCCCTCGGCGACCTTCTGCCGGAACAGCTCGCCCTCCCACTCGCCGAGGTAGACCTCGCGAAGGTCGCGCTCGACGATAGGGGTGATCCCAAGCCGGGCGGCCAGCGGTGCGGCGGTCTGCGCGGTGCGGCGCAGGGTGGTCACGTAGATCGCGTCGATCCGCTGGGACTCGAGCCGGTTCGCCACCCGCTCGGCCTGGGCCTCGCCATCGGGGGCGAGCGCGGGATCGCCGTGGCCGTCGACCAGCGGGAACGGCCGGCCGGGCACCATCGGCTCGGACTCGCCGTGGCGGACGAGCAGGATCTCGGTGGACCCCGGCGGCTTGCGGAAGCGGGCCTGCCGGTACTCCTTCTCAGCCATCCTGCGACGGTACCGGCCGCCAGAAGCGGCCACAGGATGGCCACTTCGACCCGGCAGGATGGCGCCATGCCCGGACAAGTTGCCCCCGTCGCCGACGAGCGTGAAGGTCTGCTCGCCTACCTCGACCAGCAGCGCCACGTGCTGCGGGTCGCCGCCTACGGCCTCACCGACGAGCAGGCTCGGGCCACGCCGACCCCCAGCGCGCTCAGCGTCGGCGGCCTGGTCAAGCACGTCGCCCAGACCGAGCAGGGCTGGATGGACACGGTCCTCCAGCGGGAGCGGGACGGTGCCGATGGCGGCGAGGCGGCGTACGAGGACGGGTTCCGCCTGCTCGAGGGCGAGACGCTCGCCGACGTCCTCGCCTTCTACGACGAGGTGGCGGCGGAGACGCGCGAGGTCGTCGCCGGCCTGGGTCTCGACCACCCGGTGCCGGTCCCGCCTGCGCCCTGGAACCCCACCGACGTCGACGCCTGGTCGCTCCGCTGGGTGCTCCTCCACCTGATCGAGGAGACGGCCCGCCACGCGGGCCACGCCGACATCGTGCGCGAAGCGGTCGACGGTGCCACCGCGTTCGCGCTGCTGGCGGCGGCCGAGGGCTGGCCGGAGACGCCCTGGCTCAGCCCGTGGCGTCCGGACGACGGCTGAGGCTGAGGGCGAAGCTGCGGGTCGAGTCGGTCCACCAGTCGGTCAGCTCCAGCCCGGCCGCCGCGAGCTCGGCCTCGACGCCGCCGCGCCGGAACTTCGCGCTGATCTCGGTGCGCATCTCCTCGCCCGCCGCGAACGGCACGGTGAGGTCGAGCGCGTCGATGCGCACGGTGCGGTCGTCGAGCGAGCGCAGCCACATCTCGATCCACGCCTCGTCCTCGTTCCAACGGGCGACGTGCGCGAAGCGGTCGGGCTCGAAGTCCGCCCCGAGGTCGCGGTTCACGACCCGCAGCACGTTGCGGTTGAACGCCGCGGTGATGCCCGCCGAGTCGTCGTACGCGCGCACGAGACGATCGCGCTCCTTCACGAGGTCGGTGCCGAGGAGCAGCGTGTCGCCCGGGTGCATCGACTCGGCCAACCCGCGCAGGAAGCGGCCGCGCTCGGCCGGCACGAAGTTGCCGATCGTGCCACCGAGGAACACCACGAGCCGGCGACCGTCGTCGGGGATCTCTCCGAGGTGGCGCTCGAAGTCGCCGACGACCCCGTGCACGTCGAGGCCGGGGTAGCGCTCCGCGATGCTGACCGCCGCGTCTCGGAGGAAGCCCTCGCACACGTCGAAGGGCACGAACCTCCGTAACCGGTCGGACAACGTGAACGCGTCGAGGAGCGCGAGCGTCTTCTCCGACGTACCCGAGCCGAGCTCGACGAGCACGTCGGCCCCCGACCGCGCCGCGATCGTGGTCGCCTTGGCGAGGAGGATCTCGCGCTCGCACCGGGTCGGGTAGTACTCGGGCAGGCGGGTGATCTGGTCGAAGAGGTCGCTGCCGCGGTCGTCGTAGAACCACTTCGGCGGCAGCCACTTCGGGGTGGAGGTGAGGCCGTTGCGCACGTCGGCGCGGAGGGCTTGGGCGAGGTCGTCGGGGCCCAGGTGGACGTCGACGGTGACGGGCAGGACGGCAGGCATGGAGGGGCTCCGGTTCGGGAGGGGCGCGCGCGACGCTCAGGCGTCGGCGGCGAGACGGAGGCCGGCGAACGCCCAGCGGGCGGCCGGCGGGAAGAAGTTGCGGTAGGTGGGGCGCGCGTGGCCGGGCGGCGTGATGCACGCGCCGCCGCGCAGGACCATCTGCCCGCACATGAACTTGCCGTTGTACTCACCGACCGCGCCGGGCGGCGGACGGAAGCCGGGGTACGGGAGGTAGGACGACGCGGTCCACTCCCACACCTCGGTCCCGGCCTGGCGCAGCCCGTCGGTGGCGCGGCCGGGCGACGGGTGGAGGTGCAGCTCGTGCCGGTCGACCGCCTCTGCGATCGACTCGTCCCGGGTCGCCACCTCCCACTCGAGCTCGGTGGGCAGGCGCGCGCCGGCCCACGACGCGAACGCGTCGGCCTCGAGGTAGCTCACGTGCACGACCGGCGCGGCGGGATCGACGGGCAGCAGGCCCTGCAGCGTGAACTCGGCCCAGCCGTCGCCGTCGGGCTCCCAGTAGAGCGGGGCCCGCCAGCCCTGCTGCCGCACCGTGAACCAGCCGTCGGACAGCCAGAGCTCGGGCCGCTCGTAGCCGCCGTCGGCCATGAAGGCGGCCCAGTCGCCGTTGGTGACGAGCCGGTCCGCGATGCGGAAGGGCTGCAGCAGCGCGTCGTGGCGCGGGCCTTCGTTGTCGAAGGAGAACCCGCTGCCGTCGTGGCCGACCGATCGGATGCCACCGTCGACGTCGATCCAGCGGACCGGCGCGGCGTCGTCGCCGGGCAGGGTGAGCGGCGCCTTCGTGTAGGCCGGCCGCAGCGGGTTGCGCGAGAGCACGTGCTTGATGTCCATCAGGAGCAGCTCCTGGTGCTGCTGCTCGTGGTGGATGCCGAGCTCGATCAGCGGGCCGATCTCGTCCCAGCGCTCACGGGCCGTGCCGTCGATGAACGAGCCGATCGCGTGGTCGACCGCCGTGCGGTACGCGCCGACCTCGGCGACGGTCGGCCGGGAGATGAGGCCCCGCTCGCCCCGCGGGTGCCGGGGGCCGACCTGCTCGTAGTACGAGTTGAAGAGGTAGTCGTAGCCGGGGTCGACCGGGCGGTACCCCGGCTGGTGCGGCCCGAGGACGAAGGTCTCGAAGAACCAGGTGGTGTGGGCCCGGTGCCACTTCGTGGGGCTGACGTCGGGCATCGACTGCACCACCTGGTCCTCGGCCGCGAGCGGGGCGGCCAGGGCCTCGGTCGCCGCCCGGGTCGTGCGGAGGCGGGCGGCGAGATCGGTGGGGGATGAGGACAGGATGGGTGTGCGCACCGCGGTCTACCGGTGCCCGAACTGAGCATCGACCCAGTCCTCGTTGCGTACGGGCGGCAGGAGCAGGCAGCTCCACGATCGTTCCATGAGGTCCCCTCGGAGTCGTCGCCGACGTC
>JAFBAD010000290.1 GCA_019247975.1 Acidimicrobiia bacterium | reverse complement strand
TGTTCGAGTGCCAGCTCGTCGCCAGCGGTCCGGTCTCGGCCTCGCCGTCCCCCACCACGCACGCGACGACGAGGTCGGGCTGGTCGAGCGCAGCGCCGTACGCGTGCAGCAAGGAGTAGCCGAGCTCACCGCCCTCGTGGAAGGACCCCGGCGTCTCCGGCGCGCAGTGGCTGGGCACGCCGCCCGGGAACGAGAACTGGCGGAAGAAGGCTCGCATGCCATCGGCGTCCCGCGTGATGTGGCTGACGAGCTCGGTGTAGGTGCCCTCGAGCCATGCGCACGCGTTCGGACCCGGGCCGCCGTGTCCCGGCCCGGCGACGAACACGACGTCCGCATCGCGCTCGCGGATCACGCGGTTGAGGTGCGCGTAGACGAGGTTCAACCCGGGCACGGTCCCGAAGTGGCCGAGCAGCCGCGGCTTCACGTGCTCGGCGACCAGCGGCTCGCGGAGCAGCGGGTTGTCCATCAGGTAGATCTGGCCGACCGCCAGGTAGTTGGTCGCCCGCCACCACCGGTCGACCAGCGCGAGCTCCTTCGCGCTCAGCGGACCCCGGGCCCGCCCGAGCCGCCGCTGCTTCGGCGCCACCGTCTTCCCGCCGCTGGAGGAGACCTCGTCGGCCGCCGTGTCCCCGCCCATGCTCGCCACGTGCGTCATGGGACCCACCTTCCCACGGAGGTCCCGGTTCCGTTCTGACGGCGGAAAGCACCGGTGGACGGCGCTTCTCACCATCAGAACCGGCGGTGTTCCGTTCTGACGGTGGAAGGCGTCGCAGAACGGCGCTTCCGACCGTCAGAACCGCAGCGAGCTCGGACTGTCAGAGGGGGTGCGCATGCTCAGACGATGGCTCCGTACATCGAACGGGCCATCGCCGAGCGGGCCGCACTACAGCTCAGCCACATGACCAGGGAACAGCTCCAGGAGCTCGGGCTCTCGACGTCGCGCATCCGGCGGATGACGGAGCACGGGCGACTGGATCGCGTCGGACGACGGACCTACCGGCTGGCCGGCGTCGTACCGACCTTCGAGCACGAGGTCATGGCCGCGTGTCTCGACCTCGGCGCGGTTGCGTCCGGGCGAACCGCCGCCAAGCTCCACGGGCTCGACGTCGAACGCTGGGAGCCGGTCTCGGTCGAGGTCACCGTCCCGAAGCGGACGGGTCAGACCGCCTCCGAGCTCGCGTGCGTCCACACCTCGACCAACCTCCGCCCCGACGACGTCATCCTCGTCCAAGGGTGCATCCCCACCACCACGCTCGCTCGGACGTTCTTCAGCCTCGCCAGCCTCGTTCCGGAGATCGACGCCGAGGACGTCCGCGATCTCATCGACACCGCAACTCGAGACGGTCGGTGCAGCGACAAGTGGCTGTGGTGGTTGCTCGAGCAGATCCGCTGCCGGGGGCGCAACGGGGTCACGGTCCTCCAAGACATCCTCGAAGACTGGGCTGGGACTGGGCGCACCGAGAGCTGGCTCGAACGTGCCTTCCTCGGCTGCCTCCGTGACGAGGGGCTGCCCTTGCCTGTCGTGCAGCGTCGCATCGCGCCGCACGGCTTGTTCGTTGCGAGGGTCGACTGCTTCTACGAGCCGAACCTCGTCATCGAGATCCTCGGCCACCGGGCGCACTCCACCCGTCGACAGACATCGAACGATGCGGCACGGCGGAACCGCCTCCGCCTCGCCGGCTACGAGATCATCGAGTTCACCTACGACCAGATCGTCGCCGACCCGGCCGGCGTCTGTCGGGACGTCCGGGCCGCACTCGCCCGCTTCACCCGCCACACCCCCACTCCGTTCTGATGGTCGATCACGTCGTCCTGCGTCCGGATCCACCATCAGAAGCGAGCGGGCTCCATTCCGACGGTGGGAAGCGCCGCCAGACGACGCATTCGACCGTCAGAACGGACACAGGTTCCAGCGGCTAGCGGCCGACGGCCTTCTCGAGCTGGGCCTTGTTCATCTTCGAGCGGCCCTTGATGCCCTTGTGCTTGGCCTCGTTGTAGAGCTGGTCCCGGGTGCGGCCGCCCGATCCCTGGTGGGAACGGAGCCCGCCTCGGTGACCCGAGGAGATGTCGTCGGTCGAGGTCCTGCTCGACTCCTTCGCCTCACCGGCGCGAGCGCGCTCCTTGTTCACGGTGCGCGCCGCGATCTCCTCGGCGGTGTCCTCGTCCTCGCCACGTTCGAGCACGCCCTCCTTGATGTGCTCGTACTGGCGCTCCCGCTTCTTGCTCCAGGCTCGTTGTGGCATGCCCTCCCACTACCCCTGAGGACGCGCGATCAGCAGTCCGGGCCGCCTTCACGGTCGTCGGGGTCGGCCGGCGGGCGCCCGTCCCGGTCGACGATGTCGGCGAACCGCTCGGCGAAGTGCCAGCCGTGGCCCTCGGGGTCGGTGGCCTCGTACCGCCGCTCGCCGTAGAACGCGTCCTGCAGCTCCATCGTGATCGTCGCGCCGTGCTGCACGGCGTTGGCGTGGTGCGCGTCGATGTCGTGCACGTACACCATCATCATCACGGTCGTGAGCCCGGCATCGAGGGGGCTGTAGATGTGGTGCACGTCGGCGTTCTGGTGGCCGACCATCACCATGCCGGAGCCGATGCGCAGCCAGCAGAGGTGGTGGCCGTCGAACTCCAGACGGGCCTCACGGATCTCCTCGAACCCGAACACGCGGGTCAGGTACTCGACTGCGGCGAGCTCGTCGCGGTAGGCGAGCCTCGGGTACAGGTCGGGCGTCTGCAGGGACTCGGTCACCTGCTCGGCATCAGCGATCGTCGACATGAGCTGCTCCTTCGCACGCGAGAGCACTGCGGGATCCTCGGGGTCGTCCGGTTCGATGCGGTCGGGCCGCAACCGTCGGATCGGATCGAGGTCGTCGCTCACCGATCCGATCCTCTCAGGTCGATCCGCCGGGGATCGTCGCCGTGCTCGTGGTCGGTCGGTTGTTCGCCGGACGGGTCCTCGAGTTCGCGCAGACGGCGTCGGGCCCGGTTCAGCCGCGACCGGACGGTCCCGACGGGCACGCCGACCGCGACGGCGACGTCCTCGTAGCTCAGGCCCTCCCAGACGTGCAGCACCAGCGCGTCGAGCTCGGCCGCCGGAAGGCTGGTCACCTCCTCGGCCAGCCGCGCCCACCGCTCCCGCGCGTCGAGCTCTCCGCTCACGGCCTCGGCGTGGTCGTCCACGATGACCCGCGTCCCGGCCAGCCTGGCGACGGCCCGGATGCGACGCGCCTCGCGCCGTCGGTGGCGGGCGACGAGGTTGGTCGCGATGCCGTACAGCCACGGCCGGGCCGACGCTCGTGAGAGGTCGTACGAGCTGCGGCGCTCGAACGCGATGCGGAACACCTCACCGAACACGTCGTCGCTCTCCGCCGGTCCGAGCCGCCGGACCAGGTAGCGGCGCAGCGCGGACGCGTGGCGGTCGAAGATCGCGCCGAACTCGACCGGCCTGTCGATCGACGCCGCGATCAGCGACGCGTCCGAGGGCTCACCCACCGCAGGATCTTCGCCACACGGGACCGTGGGTTCGCGACCCGCGCACCACGGCGTTTACCGGGTGTTTGCCGGCCCGGAGCAGTGTCCGTCGCGGGAACCTGACCTCTGGGGAGGAACGTGAAGATGAAACGGCTCGTACCGGCGATGGTGGCGGTGGCGCTGATGCTCCTGGTGAGCTCGTCGGCGGACGCCGCGACGGCGCCTCGGCTCGTCGGGAAGTGGACGGTGAAGTCGACGATCACCAAGTCGGTGAACGCGTCGTCCAACCCGCTCGGCCACGTCTACACCGGGCAGTGGACGTTCACGCCGAAGTGCGCGACGGGGGGCTGCGCGACCACGCTCAAGCGCCCGCGCTACAGCGACGGCACGCTCGTGACCTACACGATGAACCCGACGATGGCCACGCAGTACCGCGGCACCCGGGCCTACACGGCACCGTGCTTCGCGAACAACGGGTCGGTGCTCGTGCAGAACGGTTACACGAACACCGAGGTGGTCACCATCAACGTGACGAAGTCGGCCAAGGGCGTCGTCACGGCGTTCGGAGGCACGCTCGTCGCGAAGTTCAAGCCGACCCCTGCCGGTCAGGCGAAGAACTGCGTCCCCGGCGAGGTCGACGCCAAGCTGCAATCGGTGAAGCGGATCAGCTAGCGGGGCCACTCGGGCGCGCGTTTCTCGAGGAACGCGGCCATGCCCTCGACCATCTCCGGTGAGCGGATCGACCGGAAGAAGAGGGCGACGTCGGCCAGAGGCAGACGTTGGTTGAGGTCGCGCTTCACGGCAGCGCGCGCCCCCGGGCCCGTCGCGGCGATCTGGGCGATCACCCCGTCCACCGCCGCGTCGAGCTCGTCGTGGGAGACGACGGCGCCGACCAGGCCCATCGCACCGGCTTCGGCCGCGCTGATCTCCTTCGCCGAGAACAGCAGGTAGCGGGCCCGGGCGACACCCACCATCGCGGCGAGCCGTGAGGTGAGGAACGGGTCGGGGATGCCCCGCAGCAGCTCGGGCGCCCGGAACGTCGCCCGGTCCGACGCGATGGTCACGTCGCAGTGGAGCGTGAGCACGAGGCCGCCGGCGTGGCAGAGCCCGTTGACCCGCGCGATCCAGAGCTTCGAGCAGCGCTCCATGTGCCGGAACGGGAACTGGTCGGTCGGGTCCCACTCGACCGCGAGCCCTTCCTGGTCGGCCGCGTTGCCGCCCATGTCGCCACCGGCGCCGAACCAGCGGTCGGTACCGGTGAGGCACACCGCGTCGAGCTCGGGCTGCTCGTCCGCCCACACGGCGGCCCGCTTGATGGCGCGGTACATGTCCTGACTGAACGCGTTGCGCCGCTCCACCCGGTCGATGCGCAGGTGCAGCACCCGCTCCCGCAGCTCGGCGACGATGTGCGGCGAGCCGAGCTCGGGAACCTCCATCAGTCGATCCCGTAGACCGCAGCGGCGTTGTCGTGCAGCACCTTCGCGAGCAGGTCCTCCGACAGATCGCCGAGGACCCGCGTCGCGTAGTCGCGCGGGCGCTGCGCCGGCGTGCGCGGCCCGGGATGCTGGCACGTCGGGTGCGGGTAGTCGGTCTCGTAGAGGATGTTGTCCGGGTAGCGGGCCAGCGCGGCGACAGCCGACTCCTCCTCGAACCAGAAGCAGCCGTAGATCTGCCTCGTGAAGTACTCACTCGGGAGCAGGTCGTACTCCGGGTGCTCGTCGAGGACGCCGCCGTTGCGCCACTGCCAGTCGCACGCCTCGAGCGCGCTCGGGATCCAGCCGACACCCGACTCGACCGAGACCAGCTTGAGGTCCGGGAAGCGATGGCAGACGCCACCGAAGATCAGGTCGGTGATGCAGCGGATGTTGTCGAGGAAGATCAGCGTCGACACCTTGGCGAAGTTCGTCATCCAGCCCATCTCGGCGGTGTCACCCAGCTGCGTGCCCATCGAGCCGCCGCCGACGTGGAAGCTCACCGACACGCCGGCCTCCTGCGCGGCGGCCCACACCGGATCCCAGTGCCGGTGCGCGAGTGGTGGCTGCCCGTAGTCCTGCGGCTGGTTGCAGAAGTTCACCGCGCGATGGCCCGCGTCGATGCAGCGGTGCAGCTCGGCCACCGCCTCGTCGACGTCCCAGAACGGCAGCGCGGTGATCGCGAGCAGCCGGTCGGGCGCTTCCGAGCACCAGTCGGTGAGGAAGTCGTTGTACGCACGGACGCAGTCGCGCACGAGCTGGCGGTCGCCGAGGCGCAGGAAGTAGCCGTTCCCGAAGCCTCCGACGTTCGGGTACAGCACCTGCGCGCGGATGCCTTCCTCGTCGAGCTTCGCCACCCGCGCCTTCGCGTCGTACATGGCCGGCGCGATGTCGTCGTAGGTCTGCGGGACCGAGGAGGGGAGCACGCCGTCCCACCCGGCCATCGAGTAGTAGCCGGGCGCGCCCAGCCGCTCGCCGTCGGCCATCCACACGTCCTGGCCGTCCTGCCGCTCGATGTGCGGCACCCGGTCGTGCAGCGCGGCGGGCATCCGCGCCGTCCACACGTCCGGTGGCTCGGTCAGGTGGGTATCGACGTCGATCACGCTGAACCGGTCGAACAGGTCCGTCACGCTGCTACCTCCTGGAACCCTTGATCCTCAGAAACCGGCCGGTCGGGACGCGATCACGCCCCGCTCCTCCAGGCCGTCCACCTCGTCGTCGGTCAGCCCGAGCAGGCCACCGAGGATGGCGCGGTTGTGCTCCCCGAAGCGAGGCGCGGGCGAGCGGCCCCACCCGTCGGTGCCGTCGACCCGGAAGGGGAGCACCGGTGTCGGCAGGACGCCGGCGACCGGATGGTCGATGAGCTCGAAGTAGCCACGCGCCCGGAGGTGCGGATGCGAGCCCATGCGGCGCGGGTCGTTGGCGACCGCGGCAGGCACGCCGGCGGCCACCAGGGCGTCGACCGCCTCCGCGGCGTCGCGGTGGCCGATCCAGTCACCGATCGCGACGTCGAGCTCATCGTGACGGGCGCGCCGACCTTCGATGGAGGCGAGGTCGGCCGCGTCACGCAGGTCGGTCCGACCGATCGCCGTGGCCAGCGCCCGCCACTCGTCGTCCGAGGTGGCCGAGACCGCCACCCACCGGTCGGGATCCGGCGACGCGTACACGCCCTGCGGCGCCGCCCACGGCGCCCGGTTGCCGTCGCGCTCGACCAGGTGGCCGTACGCCGACCACTCGATGGCGGGTTCCGCGGCGATGCCGATGGCGGTGTCGAACATCGCCACCTCGACCAGGCTCCCCTCCCCCGTCTGCTCCCGCTGCTCGAGCGCGACGAGCGTGGCGAACGCCGCGTGGACGCCGCCGTTCGGGTCGCACGGGCCGCGCTGGATGCGAGGCTGGTCGTCGGGCCGCCCGGTGACCCAGGCGAGGCCGACCGCCTGCTCCATCGTCTGCGCGAAGCCGGGGCGCTCGCGCCACGGTCCGGCCAACCCGTACGCAGGCATGCGGACGAGGACGGTGCGGGGGTTCGCCGCGTGGATCGCGTCCCACCCGAGGCCGAGCTTGTCGAGCACCCGAGGCGTGAAGTTCTCGACCACCACGTCGCAGTGGGCGACGAGGTCGAGCGCGATCCGCCGGCCCTCCTCGCTCGCGAGGTCGAGCGCGAGGTCGCGCTTGTTCGTGTTGATCGCGAGGAAGAAGGAGCTGAGCTCCCACCACTCCGGCCGGTCGAAGAACAGCGCGCCGACCAGCCGCATGTGGTCCATGCGGGCCGGCGCCTCGACGTGGATGACGTCCGCACCGAGCGCCGCGAACAGCCCGGTGGCCGCCGGCCCCGCCCACCACGCGGTGAGATCGAGCACCCGCAACCCCGCCAAGGGCAAACCGAAGGACCCGCCTGTCGCCGGTGCCGGGGCCCGTCCTTCAGAACGCGACCACGGCAGGTCATCGACCGGGGGGCCGGGCGGCGGGGCGGGGCTCGGGCCGCGGTCGCCGTCGATCAGCCAGGGCCGGCACGGCATCGAGAAGTCGCCGTCGGGCGCCTCGACCCACGCGTGGCGGGCGATGGCGTGGTCGAGCTCGAGCACGGTGCGCCCGTTGCTGACCGGCGCGACGGGCACGCCCTCCGCCACCGCACGCTCGATGACCTCGGCAGTCGTGTGCTCTCGGGTCCACGCGTGGATGACCGCGTTCCACTCCTCGGCTCGCTGGCTGCGCATCGCCGCCATGGTGAACTCGCCGGACTCGATCAGGTCCTTGCGCTCGAGCATCCGGAGGAAGCCCTCGAAGTGGTGCGGCGAGTTCGTGTTGAAGCCGACCCAACCGTCCGCCGTGGGCTCGGTCGACGGCGACTCCCAGTTGCGCATCGCGCCCTGCGGCTCACCGTCGACGCCGTGACCGAGCGCGTGCATCAGATCCATGAAGTTGCAGGCGCCGAGGTTGGCGACGTCGCACAGCGCGAGGTCGACGAACCACCCGCGCCCGCTGGACTCCGCCGCGGCGGCACCGACGTACGCGGCGATGCCGGCGTACGCACCGGCCAGCCACTCGACCGTGCGCCCGCCCATCTGGACCGGTGGCTCGTCGGCCCGCCCGCGGATCGCGAGCGCGCCGCTCTCGGCCTGGATCGTGAGGTCACTGGCCGGACGGTGCGCGAGTGGCCCGCTCAGCCCGAAGGGCGTGATCGCGATGACCGTCAGATCGGGCCGGACCGCGGCGATCGATCGCAGCCGCTCGGCGCCGGCACGGTCGGGGGTGGCGAGCAGCACGTCGGCGCCGGCGGCGTCGTCGGGCACCTCGTCCATCCGGATCGCGGTTTGGCCCTGGCGGAGGTAGCGGTACAGCGCGCCGTCGCCGTCGGGCTCACCGGGCGCGAGGCGCCACCGCCGAAGGACGTCGCCGCTGCTCGGTTCGGCGCGCGCCACCACTGCGCCGGCGTGGTGCAGGAGGAGGGCTGCATAGGCGCCCGCGATCCCGTCGGAGGCGTCGAGCACCCGGAGTCCCTGAGCCCCCACGCTCGACAACCTAGGAGGAACTACCGTGCCCGACCCAGTGGCCGAGCGGGTCGAAGCGGACGTGTGCGTCGTGGGTGCGGGGTACGCCGGACTCACCGCCGCCCGGCGCCTCCACCAGCAGGGCCGCTCGGTCGTCGTGCTCGAAGCGCGCGACCGCGTCGGTGGCCGGATCTGGACGACGCCCCTCGCCGACGGGCACCCGATCGACCGTGGTGGCGCGTGGCTGGCGCCGCAGCACGACGCGATCGTCGGCCTCGCCGCCGAGATGGGTGTGTCGACCTACAAGACCTACGTCGCCGGGTCGCACCTCCTCGTCGACGACGGTCGCATGCGTCGCTACAAGGGGCTCATCCCGAAGATCAGCCCGCGCGCGGTCGCCGGCATCGCGTGGACGCAGTCGACGGTGGACCGGCTCGCCCGCACCCTGCCGATCGACGAGCCGTGGACCGCGAAGCGGGCCCAGGAGTGGGACCGGCTGACGATCCGCGACCACCTCGACTCGTGCCGCATCCCGAAGGGCGTCGGCCACGACCTGTACGAGACCGCGATCGCAGGGCTCTTCGCGGCAGACGCGACTGAGGTGTCGTTCCTGCACCTGCTCATGCTGGTGCGCGGCCACGACAGCCTGAACACGTTGTTCTCGATCGAGGGCGGCTCGCAGGAGAACATGGTCGACGGCGGCGCCGGATCGATCGCGCAGCTGATGGCCGCCGAGCTCGACGACCTGCGCCTGAGCACGCCGGTCCGATCGATCAGCCAGACCCAGGACAAGGTCACGGTCACCGCGGACGGCGTCGTCGTCGAGGCCAGGCAGGTGGTCGTCGCCGTGCCGCCGATGCTCACGCTGGAGATCGCGTTCGACCCTCCGCTGCCCGACGATCGCGTAGCGCTCTACCGCGCCTACACCGGCGGCCGGGAGACCAAGACGCTGGTGGTCTACGAGCAGCCGTTCTGGCGCGGCGAGGGGTTCAGCGGTCAGACCGCCGGACCGGGCTCGCCCGCCGAGGTCACCATCGACGCATCGCCGGCTTCGGGCACGCCCGGCGTCATCGCGTCGTTCTCGTTCGGTCCGGTCGCCGAGGCACGGGAGGCGATTGACCCGGCCGAGCGGCGGGCGACGCTGCTCCGTACGTTGGCCGACCGCCTCGGTCCCCAGGCCGCGCGGCCGGTCGAGGTGGTCGAGACCGCGTGGTGGACCGAGGAGTGGAGCCGCGGCTGCTCGTTCGCGTACCTACCGCCGGGCGTGCTGACCCGCTTCGGGCCGCTCGTGCGCGCACCTTTGGGCCGGGTGCACTGGGCCGGCACCGAGACGTCCGCGCTCTCGCACGGCGCGATCGACGGCGCGGTCCGCTCGGGTGAGCGGGCCGCCGCCGAGATCCTCAGCGGCTGAGCAGCTCGGCCGTCATGGCCGTGTCCTCGGTGCCGCGGTAGTACTCGATCTTGTCGCCGCGGAACCGGAACCAGTGGCGGATCTCCATCGTCCCGCTCTTGCCCGTCGCCGGGACGGCCATGCCGAACCGCACTGCGGTCATGACGTCGGTGTCGTTCGAGGTGAACGCCAGCGGCGTGAACTCGGTGACCTCCACGTTGGCCGCGAGCTCCTGGAAGAAGTGCGGCAGCTCGGCCTTGCCCCGGTGGACGCCGTGCCACGGCGCGACACGGCTGTCGGCCTCCGACGCCCAGTCGACGTCGTCGGTCACCTGCTCGAGGATGTGCTCGACGTCGCCGCGACCGAAGGCCTCGTACACGCCCGTGATCGTCTTGATGTGCTGATCGCTCATGGCCCCCATTCGGCGGGCTGGCGCGACCGGATCAGCCGGGAACGAGGTCGACCGACGCCGGGAAGCGCAGGGTCGTCGCCATCCGCCGGAGCCCGCGCCACTCCTCGAAGTCGGCGGGATCGGGGAGCCCGCACGGCTTCGACAGCGCGAACGGGACCTTCCCGCGCGGCGCGCTGACATCGGGCTTGCGCGTGACGTTCACCCGCCGGTCACCATGCGGCGCCGACCGAGGCGGGGAAGCCGAGGCGGTCGGCGATGGCCCGCACCCGCCGCCAGTCCGCGTACCCGTCCTCCTCCTCGAGCGCGTCCGCCTCGGACAGCTCGCAGGCCTGCGACACGACCATCGGCACGTCCCAGCGCGGAGCGGTGAGGTCCGGCGCGTGGGCGAAGTCGAGGACCTCGGCCAGGTTGCGGGCGGCGTGGTCCCGGCGGCTGAGGGCCGGCAGGCCGAAGCGCCACTCGATCATCTTCAGGACCGACGTGTGGTCGTAGACCTGGTGGCCGATCGTGCCCCGCCGCACACGTGGCGAGATGAGCAGGCACGGCACCCGGAAGCCACGCAGGCCGGTGCCGAGGTCCGGCCGCTTGTCGGGAGCCCGCGTCGGGATCACGTGGTCGAAGAAGCCGCCCCACTCGTCGTAGTTGACGACGAGCGCGGTGCGATCCCACTGCGGCCCGCTCGTCACCGCCTCGTAGACCTGGTTGACGAAGTACTGGCCGGCGCGGATGTCCGCGTGCGGGTGGTCGTCGGCCGAGGTGCCACCGCCTTCGTCGAGGAACTTCGGGTCGACGAACGAGACCGCCGGGAGCTTCCCCTGCGCGCAGTTGTCGAGGAAGGTGTCGAACGGACGGGCCAGCTGCACGTGCTCCTTGCCGAACAGCGCGATGAACGGCGCGTCGACGTAGTAGTAGTGCGCGGTGATCCCGCGGCTGCGGAGACGCTGCCAGATCGTAGGCAACGTGGTCCGGTCGTATGTGTTCGAGATCCGATCCGTCGCCGCGGTGTGCTGGTAGAAGCGGTTCGGGAACGTCGACGCCATCGTCGCGGCGAAGTAGCGGTCGAACGTGCACCAGTACTGCGCCGCGTGGCCCGTGAACGGCAGGTCGTCCCGGGTGTAGTAACCGATCGCGTAGTCGTCGTTGCGGCCGCGCAGGAAGCCGTCGCAGGCACCCCAGTCGAGCTGCGTGCGGCCGCCGTCGAAGCTGTGATCCGGGTCGGGATGGGCGCACCCCTGGTAGTCGGTGAGGTGGTGGGTCGAGTACGCGGTGCCGTCGTCGTCGAGGAACGAGAGCCCCTCCTGGCGACCGTCGGCGCCCGGCAGCCAGCCGAGGAAGTGGTCGAAGGACCGGTTCTCCATCATCAGCACGACGATGTGGTTGATGCCGCTGCGCGCGGGATCGGGCAGGGCCATCGGTATCGGCGCGGCTGTGAGTGCATCGGCCGCCGCCCGACCAACGGTCGTTGCGGCTGCTGCGGCCCCCAGCGCACCGACCATGAACTCACGACGAGTCGGTGACATCGACAGATTCTGCGCCCTCGCGGGCGGTCCGTGCATGTCGGACCGGCTCAGGCGTATCTTCCGCGCCATGGCGACGAACGAGCAGCTGCTGGAGTTCCTCGGCCGGGTCGACCTCTTCGAGGACCTCTCGAAGGCCGATCTGAAGCGGATCCTGGGGTCGAGCAAGGAGCTCACGTTCGACGCGGGTGAGGACGTCGTGACCCAGCACGGCCGCGGCGGACGCTTCTACCTGGTGACCGAGGGGGAGGCGCTGGTCGAGGTGAACGGCCGCCCGAACCGGCTCGTCGAGGTCGGCGACTACTTCGGCGAGATGTCGCTCATCGACGGCGAGCCGCGATCGGCGACGGTCACCGCCCGCACGCCGCTGCGGACCCTCACGCTCGCCTCGTTCAGCTTCCGGCCGCTGATGATGAAGCACCCGTCGATCACCCAGAAGCTGCTGGTGGCGATGACCCGTCGCGTGCGGGGCATGGACCGCGACTCGATCTGACCCACGGTCTCCCGAGCCGAGCGCGCTCGGAGGTGCGATCCTCTTGCTCGTGCGACGGGTCGTGGTGGCCATCGCAGTCCTGTTCGTCGCCGCGGCGTGCAGCTCCGGCGGCTCGGACGGCGGCGCCCCGGCCACGACCCACCCGTCCACCACCGTGGCCCGCGGCTCGCAGGCCGACTCCGGCACGAGCGACGACTGGCCGGTCTACGGCCACGATCCTGCGAACTCCCGCCGCAGCATCCACGCGTCCGCGATCTCACGGGCGAGCGTCGGTCGTCTGAAGGCGACGTGGTCGGTCGGTGACCTCGTCGGAGTGACCGGCACGCCGGTGGTCGCGGAAGGCACCGCCTACTTCGACGACTGGACCGGCAAGGTCCACGCGGTCGACGCGACGACCGGCAAGGAGCGGTGGAGCACCTCCCTCAGCGGGACGTTCGTCGCCGCTCCCGTGGTGACCGACGACGCGGTGTTCGTTGCGGCCAACCACACCCTGCACCGCCTCGATCGCGCCACCGGCCACGAAGACTGGAAGGTCGACACCGACACGCAGCCCTACGCGCAGATCAGCGCGTCGCCTGTCGTGGTCGACGGCCTCGTGCTGCAGGGCACGGCCAGCTTCGAGAACATGGCCAAGGAGCCCGACTACACGTTCCGAGGCTCGCTCGTCGCGTACGACGCCGCCACGGGACGCACGCGGTGGCGCTTCGACACCACCCCGGACGACGCCACCGCCGGCGCCGGCGCCGGCATCTGGTCCACGCCGGCGCCGGCATCTGGTCCACGCCGGCGATCGACCAGGAGCGCGGGCTGCTGTTCGTGGGCACCGGCCAGACGTTGGAGGAGCCGACCGCGCCGCTGGCCGACTCGATCCTCGCCATCCGCTACCGGACCGGGAAGCTCGCGTGGTCGCGCCAGTTCACGTACCCGGACGTGTTCAGCAACGGCCATCCCGTCGGCAAGGACGCCGACGTCGGCGCGTCGCCCAACCTCTGGACCTCGAACGGCCGCGACCTCGTCGGCGCCGGGGACAAGGGCGGCACGTTCCACGCGCTCGATCGGGACACCGGCAAGGTCGTCTGGGAGACCGCCCTGACACCGGGCAGCTTCCTGGGCGGCCAGATCGGATCGTCCGCGTTCGTCGACGGGCGACTGGTCGCGACCTCGATCGTCGGTGACCCCGACACGCACTCGCCCACCGACACCACGAAGGTGTTCTCGCTCGACCCGGCCACGGGCCACATCGCCTGGATGCGCCAGGTGCCGGGCAAGGTGTTCGGGCCGGTCAGCGCGGTGCCCGGCGTCGCGTTCGTGGGAACCGACCGCGGCACGATGCTCGCCCTCGACACCCGCAACGGGAAGACCCTCTGGTCGCACGACGCGCCGAACCAGACCGCGTGCGGACCGTCGATCGTGGACGGGCGTCTGCTGTGGGGCTACGGGTTCGTGCTCTTCGGCGGGCCCGGCCAGGGCGGCGTGATCAGCTTCTCGGTGCCGCAGCGCGGATGAGCGGCAGCCGGTGCTTCACGCTCGCGCTGGCCGCGGTCCTCTGGGTGCTCGTGGCCGCCTGCTCGTCGGACTCCCACGCCGGCCCGCAGTCCACGACGACGAGCGCCGAGCGGTCGACGACGACCACCACCACGACCGTGCCGACGTCGTCGACGGGCTGCCGCCATCCCGAGCCGCTCGCCGCCGGCATCAGCGAGCACACGCTGTCGGACGGGACGGTCGATCGCCCCTACGAGCTCGTCGTGCCGGCCCACCTCGATCCGCAGAAGCCGCACCCGCTCGTGCTGGGCCTCCACGCGCTCACCGTCTCGTACAAGTTCATCCCGTCGATGAGCGGGATCGACACGATGGTCGACCGGTACGACTTCATCGGTGTCATCCCGTCCGGCCGGTTGAACGGATCGACGCCCTACTGGAACGCTGCGCCCACCGACGACAACTACGACGTCGCCTTCATCGGCTCGCTGCTCGACCACCTCGAGGACGGGTACTGCGTGGACCCCTCACAGGTCTTCTCGCTCGGCATGTCCAACGGTGCGCAGATGTCGTCGCTCCTCGCCTGCCGGATGCCCGACCGCATCCGGGCGATCGGCCCGATCTCGGGCGAGGAGTACCTCACCCCGTGCAACGGCCGGCCGGTGGCGATCATCGCCTTCCACGGCACCGCTGATCCCATCGTGAAGTACGGAGGCGGGGGGCTCAACGCCACGCACATCACGGACATGGAGTACTGGCACGGGAAGGTGCCTCCGGATCTGCCCGCGCCGATGGGCATCGACGAGTCGATGCGGCTCTGGGCGAAGCACAACGGCTGCGATCCGAGGCCGAGCGAGCGTCGCCTCACCGACGAGGTGCGGCTGCGCCGCTGGACGGGCTGCTCGGCGCGGACCGAGCTCTACATCATCGACGGCGGAGGGCACGCGTGGCCGGGCAAGCCGGAGCCGGCCTTCGAGGCGCAGTTCGGCCACGGCACGACCGACATCGACGCCTCGGATCTCATCTTCCGCTTCTTCTTCGGCCGCTCCTGAACAGGCGCCACCGCCGCAGGTCAGCCGGTCGGCATCTGCGACATGAACTGGTTCATGTCGAAGTAGTCGCGCCACGCGGCGATCTTGCCGTCGCGCACCTCGAAGGCGCCCATGACCGGCAGCTCGATGCGGCCGTTCGGGAAGACGAAGATGTCGACCCGCTCGGTGAGCACCATCGGGCCGTTCGCTGCGATCGCGTCCACCTGGAACTCGATCGATTCGACGCCGGCGCTGAACCCCTCGATCGTCGCCTTGATCTGCTCGGGCCCGGTCACCGGGGCGATCGGGATGTTGTGGTACACGGCGTCGTCGGTGAAGAAGCCGACGATCGTCGCGACGTCCTCCTTGCCCCACGCATCGCAGAAGCGCCGCACCACATCGATCGGATCGTTGTCAGCCACGCGCGGAACCTAGCGCCGGTGCACGCGGCGCGGTCCGTTCGGGCAGGTGGGTCGGATGGACGACGACCAGCCATCCACGAGGGGTCAGACCCGGGAGGACGTCGCCAGCGCGTTCGAGCGGACCGTCGACGAGGGACGGCAGCGGTTGGACCGCACGTGGCCCTCGCTCCTCGCCACCGGCACCATCGGCGGGCTCGACGTGGGTGTCGGGTTGCTCGGCCTGCTCGTCGTCCGCGAGCAGACCGACAACGCACTGCTGGCCGCGCTCGCCTTCTCGATCGGCTTCATCGCGCTCGCTCTCGCGAACAGCGAGCTCTTCACCGAGAACTTCCTCGTGCCGATCGCGGCCGTCGCGGCGAAGAAGGCGGCGCCGCACCGGGTCGGCCGGCTGTGGCTCGGAACGCTGGTGATGAACCTGGTGGGTGGCTGGCTGGTCATGGGGCTGGTGATCGCCGGGTTCCCGCAGCTCCGGCCGGTCGCGGTCGAACAGGCGGAGCAGTACATCCGCCTCGGCATCGGCACCCAGGCGTTCGCCAGCGCGCTGCTCGGCGGGATGGTGATCACCTTGATGACCTGGATGCAGCACAGCACCGAGTCGATGCCGGCCAAGCTCATCGCGGTCATCGGCGCCGCGTTCCTCCTCGCCGCGGCGCCGCTGAACCACGCGATCGTCGGCTCGCTCGACATGTTCGGGGCACTGCACGCCGGGGCGCCCTTCGGCTACCTCGACTGGCTCGGCACCCTCGCCTGGGCCGCCCTCGGCAACGCGATCGGAGGCATCGGGCTCGTCACGATCCTCCGCCTCGTGCAGGTCGGCCGGGAGAAGCTCGAGGAGGAGCGGGAGCGCGAGCCCGAGGAGTGAGACGCTTTGCCGCTCGTTCCGGTGCCTGCTAAGCAACTGCTCAGCAGCCTGTCCGAGGGGAGCTCGGTGAGCGACTGGCAGACGATCGACTTCTTCAACGACCAGTCACTGGTCAACGACCCGTACCCGTACTTCGAGCAGCTGCGCGACGAGTGCCCGGTGCTCGCGCTGCCGCACCTCGGGGTCGTGGCGGTCACCGGCTACGACGAGCTCATGGACGTGTACCGAGACACCGAGACGTTCTCGTCGTGCAACTCGGTGGTGGGACCCTTCGCCACGTTCCCGGTGCCGCTCGAGGGCGACGACGTGAGCGACGTCGTCGACCGCTACCGCGACCAGCTGCCGATGCACGAGCACATGGTCACGATGGATCCGCCGGACCACACGCGCGAGCGGGCGCTGCTCATGCGGCTGCTCACGCCGAAGCGGCTGCGCGACAACGAGGCGTTCATGTGGCGCCTGGCCGATCAGCAGCTCAACGAGTTCGTCGCCGACGGCCACTGCGAGTTCATCAGCGCCTACGCGCAGCCGTTCGCGATGCTCGTCGTCGCCGACCTCCTCGGCGTGCCCGAGGACGACCACCGGCGCTTCCGCGAGGGCTTCGGGCTCATGAGCTCGGGACCGGGACAGGTGGGCGGCGACCACGAGCGCTCGGTCGGCGAGAACCCGCTCTCCTGGCTGGACGACTGGTTCGCGGGCTACATCGAGGACCGCAGGCGCGAGCCCCGTCAGGACGTGCTGACCCACCTGGCCACCTCGACGTATCCGGACGGCAGCACACCCGACGTGCTCTCGGTGGTGCGCACCGCGACGTTCCTCTTCGCGGCCGGCCAGGAGACGACCGCGCGCCTGCTCGCCGTCGCGCTCAAGTACCTGTGCGAGCGACCGGAGCTGCAGGACGAGCTGCGCGCCGATCGCGAGCGCATCCCCGACTTCATCGAGGAGGCGCTGCGCATGGAGAGCCCGGTCAAGGCCGACTTCCGCCTGGCCCGCCGGACCACCGAGGTCGGCGGAGTGGACATCCCGGCCGGGACCCCGGTGATGCTGCTCAACGGCGCCGCCAACCGCGATCCCCGTCGCTTCGAGTGCCCGGCTGAGTTCCAGGTCGACCGGCCCAACGCGCAGTCCCACATCGCGTTCGGCCGGGGCGCCCACTCGTGCCCGGGCGGACCGCTCGCTCGGGTCGAGGCGCGCGTCAGCCTCGAGCGCATCCTCGACCGGATGCACGACATCCGCCTGTCCGAGGAGCACCACGGCACCGCGTCGGACCGCCGCTACCACTACGAGCCGACGTGGGTGCTGCGCGGCCTCACCAAGCTCCACCTCGAGTTCACGCCGGGCGAAGGCGATCGGTGAGCCGCGTCGCGGTCGTCACCGGCGGAGCGTCGGGGATCGGCCTCGGCGTCGCCCAGCAGCTCACTGCGGACGGCCACCGGGTCGCGCTGCTCGACCGTGACGGTGCGGCCGCGAAGGCAGCCGCCGCCGACCTGACCGGCGCGATCGCCATCGAGACCGATGTCGCCGACTGGGACTCGGTCGAGCGCGCCTTCGGACAGATCCGCAGCGAGCTCGGGCCGGTCGAGATCCTCGTGACCAGCGCGGGCGTCGAGTCCTTCGATCCGCTGCCCGACATCACACGCGAGACGTGGGACCGCATCATCGCGGTGAACCTCACCGGCACGTTCACGTGCGTGCAGGCCGCGGTGCCGGATATGGTCGCCGCCGGCTGGGGGCGGATCGTGACGATCGCGTCCTCGAGCGCGCAGTCGGGCGCGCCGAACATGACGCACTACACGGCGTCCAAGGGCGGCGTGATCGCGCTCACGAAGTCCCTCGCCGTCGAGCTGGCCCGCCAGGGCATCACCGCCAACACGATCCCGCCGAGCCTGGTGGACACCCCGATGGCCCGGGGCGCCGAGGCCAGCGGGTACTTCCCGGGTGTGGACGTGGTCGCTCCGATGGTCCCGGTGGGACGGGCCGGAACTCCCGCGGACATCGCCGCGACCTGCTCGTTCCTCTGTTCGGAGGCGGCCGGCTACGTCACCGGCCAGGTCATCGGCGTGAACGGCGGCATGTACATCTGATCGCTGCAGTCGGTTAGCGAGCGACGCTGCGCAGGACCTCGGCGTGGGTCCGCGCGCAGCGGTCCCAGGTGAACGTGCGGGCGCGCTCGATGCCGCGCGCCGAGGCGTGCGCACGGGCGGTCGGCTCGGCGAGCAGGTGCACGAGCGCAGCGGCGAAGGCGTCGACGTCGCCGTCGGGGATGAGCGTCCCCGCGTCGCCGAGCACCTCGGGCAGCGCGCTGTTGGAGAACGCGACGACCGGCGTTCCGCACGCCATCGCCTCGAGCGCCGGGAAGCAGAAGCCCTCGTACGAGCTCGTCACGATCAGCGCGTCGGCCTGCTGGTAGGCGCGCACGATGTCCTCGACGTAGTCGAGCAGGTCGACCCGATCCGGCCGGGCCGATCCGGCGAGCAGCTCCTCCACCACCGGCCGGTACCAGGGCGCGAGAGAACCGACCATCGCCAACCGGTGCGGCAAGCCGGCGTGGGCCACTGCGGCGGCGACCGCGAACGCCTCGGCGAACCCCTTGTGCGGCCCGTACTCGCCGACGTAGAGGATCGTGGGCGGCGTGCCGTGCACCGGCTCGTCGGGCGGTCGGAACCGCGGGTCCACGCCGAGCGGGCTCACGTGGAGCCGTGCCGGGTCGACGTCGAGGAAGCGGACCGCGTCGTCGGCGGTGCACCGCGAGTTGGTCACGATCGCGTCCGCGCTCCGCAGGCGGGGGGCGAGCTGGCGCCAACGGGCTGCGTCCTGCGCCATCGCCGGGTCGCCGACGGCCAGCGGGATGACGTCGTGGAGCATCTGCACCCACGGCAGCGGTGTGCGGGAGGGCGGGTTGTCGGCCGGGCTGAAGAAGACGTCGGCGCCCGTCCGCTTCGCCGCCCGGGTGATGTCGTGCGGCAATCGCAGGTCGTGCTCCCGCTGGGCGAAGCGTCCCGGAGCGCGGCGCGCGATCCGGTACGAGCTCACGCCGTCGGGCAGCCGCGTGCCGTCAGGCGCGAGCGCGACGACCTCCAGGCCGTGCTCGCTCGACACGAGCGGGAGCACACCGCGGAGGTAGGTGCCGATCCCCCGCTGCGCCGAGGTCCCGGCGAGGTGCCACCCGTCCACGAGCACCGTCGTCGGCACCGGACGACTCTAGGTGGACCGTCCTCTGGTCAGCCTCGCCCCGGGCTCAGCCAGGTGACGACCGCGTCGATGCCGCCGGTCGGCGCCCGGTCGAGACGGGAGCTCCCACCGTCGGTGGCGGCGAGGCGGGCGACGATCGCGAGCCCCAGGCCGCTGCCACCGAGCTCGGTCGCGCTCGCGGCACCGTCGCCGCCCCGCCAGAAGCGGTCGAAGGCCCGGGCCCGATCCTCGTCGGTCAGGCCTCGACCGTCGTCGATGACGTGCAGCTCCGTGCGGCCGCTGCGTGGCTCGATGACGACGTCGACGGTCCCGGCCGGCATCGCCGCGTCGAGGGCGTTGGCGATGAGGTTGTCGATCACCTGCCCGGCGCGCTCGGGATCGGCGACGACCGGCGCATCCGGTCCCGGGGCCACCCGGATGTGCACCCCGAGCTCGTCGGCCAACGGCAGCCAGCCGAGCACCCGCTCGTCGGCCAGCGCGCGCAGGTCGAGCGTCTGCGGCCGAGGCACCGCACCCGCGCCACCGTCTGCCTTCGCCAGTGCGAGCAGCCCGTCGATGAGGCGGCTGGCCCGCTCGAGCTCGGCCAGCGCCGCCTCCGCGTCCTCCGAGCGCGCCCCGGACGACTCGAGGTTCTCGAGGCGCAGGCGGATCGCCGTGAGCGGGGTGCGCAGCTGGTGCGAGACGTCGCCGACGAAGTCGGCCTGCGCGTTGACCAGCTGCTCGAGCCGGTCGGCGGTGCGGTTGAGGTCGTTGGCGAGGTCGCGGAGCTCGCCCGGTCCGTCATCGGTCTCGGCCCGTGCGCTGAGGTCGCCCTCGCCGAGCCGGGTGGCCACCGCCCGCAACCGCTCGAGCGGGGCCGACACCCCTCGTGCGAGTACCACCCCGATGGCCAGCACCACCGCCAGCGCGATGCCGCCGATCACGCCGAGCTCGACCCAGTAGCGGTGGACGCGATCGTCGACCGACTGCGTGGGCCGGCTGATCTCGGTGACGCCGAACACCCGCCCGCCCGATCCGATCGGGACCGCGACGGTGAAGCGGGCGTCGGTGGTGCTCGAGGCGACCACACCGTGCTGCGCGCGCGACCGCGCGGCGGCTCCGTCGGCGACGCGGGGCCCGGCCCGGGCGACGACTCGTCCGTGCCGGTCGGCGACGACCACCGCGGCCCCAGGCTCGGTGGCCGCTCGCGCCACCGCCCGCTGCACGGGGCCGAGGTCGATCGGCGTGCGGTCCTCGAGGCGGTCCTCGGCCAGGGCAGCGAGCGCGTAGGCCTCGCGTTGCATGGCGGCGCGCTCGTCGTCGTAAAGGCGGCGTCGGTAGGTGGCCGCGGACGGGACGAGGACGGCCAGCAGCACCAGGCTCGTCACCACGAGGTAGCTGACGAGCAGCCTCCGGCGCACGTCAGGTCGTGCGCAGGCGGTAGCCCACGCCGCGGATGGTCTCGATGACCTCCGGGTCACCGAGCTTCTTGCGCAGGGACGCGACGTGGACGTCGAGCGTCTTGCTCGGGCCGTACCAGTGGGGGTCCCAGACCTGCTCGAGGATCTGCGCGCGGGTCACGACCGCGCCGGGGTCCTCGGCCAGCACGAGCAGGAGGTCGTACTCCTTGCGGGTCAGCGTGACCTCCGCTCCGTCGACGAGCACCTGCCGCGTGCGGGGATCGATGCGGACGCCGTCGACCGCGATCACCGCGTCGATCGGGTCGGCCGCCGGTGCTGACCGTCGCGCGACCGCACGCATGCGGGCCACGAGCTCGCGGAAGCCGAACGGCTTCACGAGGTAGTCGTCGGCACCGAGCTCGAGGCCGACGACGCGGTCGACCTCGTCGCCGCGCGCGGTGATCACGATGATCGGAACGGTCGAACGCCCGCGGATCTCGCGACACACGTCGCGCCCGTCGATGTCAGGCAGACCGAGGTCGAGCAGGTACAGGTCGACGCGGGTGGCGGCGACCGCATCGGCGCCGGTCCGCACGCGCGTCACCTCGTAGCCCTCACGTTCGAGGCCCGTTGCGAGCGGCGCCGCGATCGCGTCGTCGTCCTCGACCAGGAGCACGCGCACACAGGGACGGTGCCACATCACCGGTGGTTCCCAGCGGGACTTGACCAGAACTTTGCCTTCCGCCGCCGTTCCCCTTGGACGGGCCTTCGTACGGTCGGATGGTCCCCTCTCCCCTGGAGCTGAGCGTGCCGCCGACGTCCGTCGCCGAAGTCGTTCCCGAGACCATCCTCGGGCTCCCCGCCCACCCGCTCATCGTCCACGCACCGGTCGTGCTCGTCCCGCTGGCGACCATCGGCGCACTGCTCGCGCTGCTGTGGGCCCGATCGCGCAACTGGTCGCTCCCGGTCACTGCGGTCCTCGCGCTGGGCGGCCTCGTCGGCGTGCAGCTGGCCATGTGGTCGGGCGAGAACCTCGAGTCGTCCGGCGAGCACAGCGCCCTCATCGAACACCACTCCGAGCTCGCCGCGCAGGCGCGGCCGATCGTGCTGCTGTTCGCGGTGCTCGCCGGCCTCGCGGCGTGGGCCGGGATCACCTCGGCACGCGGACGCGACATCGCCCGGCGCCTCTTGCTGCCGCTCTGCGCGCTGTCGCTCCTCAGCGGTGCCCTGGCGACCACGTGGATCGGCCGCACCGGACACACCGGTGCCAAGAGCGTCTGGTCCGACGAACGCGGCGGCAGCAAGGACGACGGCGGCACGTGAGCATCGACGGCACCCCTCCGCCGGCCGGGTCGCGGCTCGCGTCGCCGGGCTGGGTGCTCCTGCCGCTGCGCCTGTTCCTCGGCGGGACCTTCGTCTTCGCGGGCGCGCAGAAGCTGGCCGATCCGGGCTTCTTCCGACGGTCGAGCCCGTCGTCGATCCAGTCCCAGCTCCGCACGACCGCAGCCGGGAGCCCGATCCACGCACTCGTCACCGGCCTGAGCCACCACGCGGTGCTCGTCGGGCTCCTGATCGCGTTCGGCGAGCTCGCGGTCGGTGCAGGGACGCTGCTCGGCCTCTGGTCACGCGCCGCCGCCGTGGGCGGCGCGCTGCTCTCGCTGGGGTTCCTCCTCACCGTCAGCTGGCACAGCCACCCCTACTACTACGGCCCCGACATCGTCTTCGTCTTCGGGTGGATCCCGTTGGCCCTCGCCGGCGATGGTGGCGTGTTCAGCCTGCAGGCAGCGATCACCCGCGAGGCGCGGCACCGGTTCGGGCCGGCCGTCGACCTCGACCGTCGCGCGTTCCTCGCGACGGCACGAGCTGCGGCGGTCGTCGCAGGCGGTGTCGCCGTGCTCGGCGGCGTGAGCGCGGCCGTCGGCCGGATCGTCGGCGCGACGTCGGCGCCCGCGAAGCGGGCGGCACTGCCGCTGCCGTTGCCGGAGCGGGGGAGCACCAGCACCACCACCACCACCAACGCCAGCACCGCGTCGACCACCGCGCCGGCCACTTCTGCGTCCACTGCGCCGCGCCCCGCCGGCACCGACATCGGCCTGCTGTCCTCGGTGCCGGCGGGAGGGGCGGCCACGTTCCAGGACCCGGCCAGCGGGAGGCCGGCGATCGTGCTGCGCTCGTCGAGCGGTGTGCGCGCCTTCAGCGCGGTGTGCACCCACGCCGGCTGCACGGTTCAGTTCACCGGGAGCCAGCTCGCGTGCCCCTGCCACGGCGCGCGATTCAGCACCACCGACGGGAGCGCAACCCGAGGCCCGGCCCGGGCTCCGCTGTCGTCGATCCCGGTGGCCGTCGGTCCCGACGGGCACATGTACGCGGACGGCTGACCGCGCCTGGCGGGCCTTCGTTACTGTGCCGCCGTGCCCGACAGCCTGGACTTCGCGGCGAGGTACGGACCGTGGGCGGTGGTCGCCGGCGCGTCGGAGGGCGTCGGCTCCGCGTTCGCAGCGAAGGTCGCCGCGCGGGGTGTGAACGTGGTGCTGCTCGCCCGCCGCCAAGCGGTGCTGGACGAGGTCGCCGCGCAGATCACCGCAAATACGGGCGCCGACGTGCGCACGGTGGCGGTCGACCTGGCCGAGCCCACCGCGATGGGCGTCGTCGCCGACGCCACCGCCGACCTCGAGGTCGGCCTGCTGATGTACAACGCCGGAGCGGATGCGCACTACCGACCGTTCCTCGCCGAACCGGTCGACACCGCGCTCGCGATGGTCCAGCGCAACTGCGTCGTGCCCGCGCAGATGTGCCACCACTTCGCGCCGGGCATGGTCGAGCGAGGCCGGGGCGGCATCATCGTCGTCACGTCGGGGGCGGCGTTCGGCGGCGCGCCGAACATGGTCGCCTACAGCGCCACCAAGGCGTTCGACATGCTCTTCGCCGAGTCGCTGTGGGCGGAGCTCCACGGCCACGGGGTCGACGTGCTGAGCCTGATCCTCGGCGAGACCGACACCCCGGCCCTCCGCCGCATCCGCGAGCAGCGGGGGTTCGTCGACGATCCCGAGGCGCCGCTGCCGGGTGCGGCCACCGTCGACGAGGTCGTGCAGGACGCGATCGAGCAGCTGGCGCACGGACCGAGCTGGATGGTCGGCGCCCACCTGCGCGAGGGCATCAAGGTGTTCGGTGGGATGTCCCGCAACGAGGTCGTCGATCTGATGACGCAGGCGAGCGGGGCGACCATGGGCGAGGACGCCACATGAGCGACGGGGACGAGCGTGTCGCGCGGCAGGACATCGCCGAGGTGCTCGTCCGGTACGCCACCGGGATCGACCGGCGCGACTGGACGCTGTTCCGCTCCTGCTTCACCGACGACCTCCGCGCCGACTACGGCGACAGCGGCGGCACCTTCGACAGCTCCGACGCGATCACCGACTTCATGACGACGTCCCACGCCGAGATGGGCCACACGATGCACAAGCTGTCGAACCTCGCGATCACGGTGGACGGCGACACCGCGACGGCGCGCACGTACGTCGATGCGGTCCTCATGGCGCGCGACGGCCGGCCGGGGCTGAACCCGATCGGCTTCTACGACGACGAGCTCGTGCGCACCGACGACGGCTGGCGCATCGCGGCGCGGCGCTTCACGATGGTCCACCTCCGCACGCTCGGCCTCTGACCGGCGTGCAGTTCAGCCCCGAGCTCCGCGACCGGGTGGCGGACGGCACCGTCACGCTGTCCTACCGGCTCTGGTCGCGGCCGAAGGTCAGGGCGGGCGGCGTGTACCGCAGCGGCGACGTGAAGATCGAGGTCGAGGACATCGAGCTCGTGCCGTTCTCCTCGATCACCGACGACGACCTCGCCCGCACCGGCGAGCCCGACCTCGAGTCCCTGCGCGCACGCGCCGCCCACGCCGGTCCCATCCACGACGACACCCTCGTCTATCGCGTCGAGTTCCACGTCGTCGCCGACGGTTGAAGGGGCTGGCAGGCTCTCGGCATGGCAGCGATCTCGGCCTTCCACCACGTCGCGCTCACCGTGTCGAACCTCGACGTGAGCGTGGCCTGGTACCGCGACGTGTTCGGGTTCGTCGAGCTCTTCCGGGAGGAGTCGGAGGAGCGACGGGCCTGCGTGATGGGCTTCGCGGGCGGTGGCCACAGCGTCGGCCTGGTCGAGCACCGCGGGTCGGCGGACGAGCGGTTCGACCCGACGACCATGGGCCTCGACCACCTCGCCTTCAGCGTCGCGACGCGCAAGGAGCTCGACGGGTGGGCGGACGCGCTGTCCGCGGCCGGTGTCGACAACTCGGGCGCGATCGACGTCCCGCCCGGCGCCATCGTGAACTGCAAGGACCCCGACGGCATCGCCCTCGCCCTGTTCTGGGACAAGTAGATCGCAAGATAACCATTTACATTCGAATGGTTCACACGTAGGGTTCCCGCCGTGCAGCCGCAGGTCCCCATCGGCCGATCGATCGGCCGGGCCCACACGTTCCTCCGGGCCTGGAGCG
>JAFBAD010000206.1 GCA_019247975.1 Acidimicrobiia bacterium | reverse complement strand
TTGATCCTCGTGTACACGCCGGTCGCGCACATGGTCTTCGCAGGCGGCTGGCTGGCGCACATGGGCGCCCTCGACTTCGCGGGCGGCGCGGTCGTCCACATGAACGCCGGCGCTGCCGCTCTGGCCGTCGTGCTCATCATCGGTCGGCGCAAGGGGTGGCCGGAGGAGCCGATGACCCCGCACTCGCTGCCCTGGACGCTCATCGGCACGGGCATCCTGTGGTTCGGATGGGCCGGGTTCAACGCCGGCTCCGCGCTGGCCGCCAACGGCGTGGCCGCCCAGGCGATCCTCAACACCTTCGTCGCCGCCTCGGCCGCGATGCTCGGGTGGCTCCTCATCGAGCGGGTGAAGGACGGCCACGCGACCACGCTGGGCGCCGGGTCCGGCGCGGTCGCCGGCCTGGTCGCGATCACCCCGTGCGCGGGGTTCGTGGGGGCGATGCCGTCGATCATCATCGGCTTCGTCACCGGCATCATCTGCTTCCTGGCCCTCGGGCTGAAGCGGCGGTTCAGGTTCGACGACTCGCTCGACGTGATCGCCGTCCACCTCATGGGTGGCCTGGTCGGCACCCTCCTCCTCGGGCTGTTCGCCGACCCGAAGGTCAACCCGGTCGTCACCCACCCCGGACTCTTCATCAGCGGCGGCGGTGGCGAGCTGATCAAGGACCAGTTCGTCGCGGCGGTCGTCACGATGGGCTACGCCTTCGTCGCGACCTACATCATCGCCAAGGTGATCGACCTCGTCATCGGCCTGCGGGTGAGCGATGACGAGGAGGATCTCGGGCTGGACCAGACTCAGCACGCCGAGCGTGCGTACGCGGCCTGAACGGACTGAGAGGAGCGAACGATGAAGCTGATCACCGCGATCGTGAAGCCGTTCAAGGCCGACGAGGTCAAGGACGCGCTGAAGGCGGTCGGCGTGCAGGGGATGACCGTGACCGAGGCGCAGGGCTTCGGTCGCCAGGGCGGGCACACCGAGGTGTACCGGGGGGCCGAGTACACGATCGACTTCGTGCCGAAGACCCGCATCGACCTCGTCGTCGACGACGAGTCGGTCGACCGGGTCGTCGACGCGATCGTCGAGGCGGCGAGGACCGGGAAGATCGGCGACGGGAAGGTCTGGGTGAGCGATGTCGGACGCCTCATCCGCATCCGAACCGGTGAGCGCGACGCCGACGCCGTCTGACCCGGCTGTCGCCAGCGCCGGCGCTGGCGCGGGCTCCGCGCCGCTCGCGCGCGACCGCTTCTTCGCGTCGGCACGGCCGAGCCCGTCGCTCGTCGAGACGTGGACGGCCCACGTCGACGAGTGGCTGCGGGGGCTCTTCGCGACCGCGCTCGACGGCGCGGCGCCGAAGGGCATCGCGCTCGTCGCGGTCGGCGGGTACGGGCGGGGCGAGCTCTGCCCGGGCAGCGACCTCGACGTGCTGCTGGTGCACGACGGCAAGCGTTCCGTCGGCGACGTCGCCGAACGGCTGTGGTACCCGGTGTGGGACGAGGGGGTGAAGCTCGGGCACGCGGTGCGCACGACGCGCGAGGCGCTGAACCTCGCGGCGGACGATCTCGACACCGCGACATCGCTCCTCGACGCCCGCCTCCTCGCGGGGGACGCGGGCCTGGCGCAGAAGCTGTCGGACGGCGCGGTCGCTGCGTGGGAGAAGCGCGGGCGGCGCTGGCTGGCGCGCCTGGCCGACTCGGTCGAGGTCCGTCATCGCCAGGCCGGCGAGGTCGCGTTCCACCTCGAGCCGGACCTGAAGGCGGGGCGGGGCGGTCTGCGCGACGTTCATGCGCTGCGGTGGGCCGCCCGCACGAGGCAGGTGCTGCTCGACGAGGACCTCGCGACCCTCGACGGCCCCTATGCCACGCTGCTCGCCGCCCGCGTCGCGCTCCACCTGCAGACGGGCCGGTCCGGCGACGTGCTGGCGCTGCAGGAGCAGGACGGGGTGGCGACCGCACTGGGCACCGACGCCGACGCGCTGATGGCCGGGGTGGCCGCGGCGGGCCGCAGCATCGCGTGGCGCTCCGACGAGAACTGGTATCGCGTCCGGTCGCTGCTGGCCGGCCCGGGGTGGGCGTTCAACCGGACCGACCGGCCGCTCGGCCCGGGTCTGGTCCTCCGCGACCGCGAGGTGCACGTCCTCCCGGATGCCGATCCGGCCGAGGACCCGACGCTGGCGCTGCGGGCCGCGGCAGCCGCCGCGAGCAGCGACATCCGGATCGACCGCGCCTCCCTCGACCGGCTCGCGGCGCGGACGCCGGAGCTCCCGGACCCGTGGCCCGCGGGTGCACGTGAGGCGCTGGTGGAGCTGCTCTCGGCCGGACCGCCCGCGATCCGGTTGATCGAGACGCTCGACCAGCTCGGCGTGTGGGTGCGCATCCTGCCGGAGTGGGAACCGGTGCGCTCCCGGCCGCAGCGCAACGCGTACCACCGCTTCACCGTCGACCGGCACCTGTGCGAGGCCGCGGTGAACGCCGCCGGGTTGTTCGAGCGCGTCTCGCGGCCCGACCTGCTCGTGCTCGGCGCGCTGCTGCACGACATCGGCAAGGGCCGGCCCGGCGACCACACCGACGTCGGGGTCGAGCTGGTCGGCCGGATCGGCCCCCGCATGGGCCTGCCGCCGGAGGACGTGGCGATCCTGGTGTCCCTCGTCCGCCACCACCTCCTGCTGCCCGACATCGCGACCCGGCGTGACCTGGACGACCCGGCCACCATCAGCGCGGTCGCCCGGGCGGTCGGAGACCGCGTCACGCTCGAGCTGCTCGACGCGCTGACCGAGGCCGATTCGCTCGCCACCGGACCGACCGCGTGGGGCACGTGGAAGGCCTCGCTGGTCGCCGAGCTGGTCGACCGCACGATGGTCGTCCTCGGCGGCGAAGCTCGCGACCCTGACCGGCCGTCGTCGTTCCCGACGCCCGAGCACCGCGCGCTGCTGATGACCGGCAAGGTGATGTTCCGCGGCGAGGGCACGACGCTCACGCTCGTCGTGCCCGACCGGCCCGGGCTGTTCAGCCGGGTCGCCGGCGTGCTGTCCCTGCACGGCCTCGGCGTGCTCTCCGCGGACGCGGTGTCGAGCGAGAACGGGATGGCCCTCGACCGCTTCCGCGTCTCGCCGGCGCGTGACGAACCGATCGCGTGGGAGCGGATCGAGGAGGACATGTTCAAGGCACTCGATGGCCGCCTGGCGATCCGGGCCCGCCTCGCGCAGCGGGCCGGCGTCTACGCCCCCAGTCGCCGGCCGGTCGCCGTCGCGCCACGGGTCCTCGTCGACAACGACGCGTCGTCCGGTTCGACGATCGTCGAGGTCCACGCGCCCGACTCGATCGGCGTGCTGTACCGCATCACCCGCGCCCTCGCGGAGCTCGACATCGACATCCGCACGGCCAAGGTCCAGACCCTCGGCGAGCAGGTCGTCGACGCCTTCTACGTCCGCGGCGCCGACGGCGCGAAGGTCACCGATCCGGGCCACCTCGCCGAGATGGAGCGGGCCGTCATCCACGCGGTCTCCCTGACCTAACGTCAGGCTGCGGAGCGCCAGCGGAGTGAGCACGATGCCAGTACCTGATGCCGAAGGCCGACCTGCGCAGCAGGTCGCAATGTGACAGCGGATCGATCGGCGTCGGAGAGCGATCTCCTGCGGTGGAGCGAGGCGCTGGCGGGGATCGCTCGCACGGGCCTGGGCTTCACCGAGAGCCTGTACGAGCAGGAGCGGTTCGAGGAGGTGCTCGCCGTCGCGGCGGACATCCGCGTCGCTGCGACGCAGCTGCAGGCGCCGGACGCCGAGGACGCTCCCGAGCCCGAGACGCTGATCGCCGAGTGGATGCAGTCGGTGGGCAAGGGCGTCCCCGGCTACGTCACGCCGAAGGTGGCGGTGGGAGCCGTCGTCGGCGACGACGAGGGCCGGATGCTCCTCGTGCAGCGGGCCGACTCGGGCATCTGGCTGTACCCGACCGGCTGGGCCGACGTCGGGTACTCGGCGTCCGAGGTCGCGGTGAAGGAGGTGCGGGAGGAGACCGGCATCGACTGCGAGGTGGTCCGCCTGATCGCCGTGCTCGACGGCTTGCGCCTCGGCTTCACCCGCGTGCCGCTCTACTCGCTCGTCTTCCACTGCCGGGCGGTCGGCGGCGACCTCACCGCGCACCCGCTCGAGACGCGCGGCGTCGGCTTCTTCGGCCGTGACGAGCTGCCCGAGCCGCTCGCCGGGTTCGGCCAGTGGGGCGAGCTCGCCTTCGCAGCGATACGCGGTGATCGGTTCGACGTGATCTACGACGAACCCCGAGAGCGACCCTGGAGGGGCTAGTGGCAGGAGTCGAGTGGCCCACGGTGGCCGAGCTGGCCGAACAGGTCCGCTCGGGGCAGCGCTCGGCGAAGGAGGTCGTCGATCTGGCCCTCGAGGCGATCGACGCGGGGAACGACGCGCTGAACGCGTTCGTGGTCGTCGACGCCGATCTGGCCCGCACGGTCGCGGCGGATGTCGATGCCGCGGTGGCGCGCGGCGAGGACCCCGGTCCGCTCGCCGGCGTGCCCTTCGGGGTGAAGGACCTCGAGGACTGCGCGGGGCTCCCCACGTCACACGGCTCGTTGCCCTTCAAGGGCCGGCCTCCGGTCGACGAGGACTCCGTGCAGGTCGCCCGCATGCGCGCCGCCGGTGCGGTCCCGCTCGGCAAGACGGCCGCACCCGAGTTCGGCACGCTCAACTTCACGAAGACGAAGGCCTGGGGCGTCACCCGCAACCCGTGGGACACCGCCCGCACCCCCGGCGGCTCCAGCGGCGGCTCGGCCGCTGCGGTAGCGGCCGGGCTCGTGCCGATCGCGACGGCCAGCGACGGTGGGGGATCGACCCGCATCCCCGCGAGCTTCAGCGGTCTGGTCGGCCTCAAGGCGGGCTACGGACGGGTGCCGAACCTCGGCGCGAGCGGCTCGCAGACCGCGGTGAACGGCGCGCTGACCACGACGGTCATCGACGCGGCGCGCCACCTCGACGTCGTCAACGGACCGGACCGGCGCGACCGCACGTCGCTGCCGAGCGCCGGGGTGCTCTACGAGCGGGTCATCGAGGAGCTCGACACCACGGGCGTGCGGGCCCGGTGGTCCGTCGACCTCGGCTTCGCGACGGTCGAACCGGAGGTGGCCGAGCTGACCGCGGCCGCGGCGACCGAGCTCGCCTCCGCGGCCGGTCTGGAGCTCGACGACGAGCCGGTGCAGCTGACCGACCCGGTCCGTACGTGGCTGTCGAGCGGCGGGCTCGACCTGTGGCTCGACATCGAGGAGGGGATGTGGCCGTCGGTCGCCGACGACCTCACCCGCTACTCGCGCTCGGTCCTCGAGCAGACGCAGCACCTCACCGCGCCGAGCATCGCGAAGCGGCTGCGCCAGCGGGCGCAGCTCGAGCGGGAGGTGGGCGATCTCTTCGGCGAGGTCGACGTGCTGATCACCCCGACGACCGCGGTACCCGCCTTCGCGGCCGAGGGCCCGCCGCCCCCGGAGATCAACGGGGTGGCGGTCATGCCGGCGATGCCGACGCCGTTCACGATGCTCGGCAACCTGTGCTGGAACCCGTCGATCTCGGTACCCGTCGGACTGTCGAGCGACGGTCTGCCGATCGGCCTCATGCTCACCGTGGCCCTGCACCGCGACGACCTCGCGCTTCGCCTGGCCCGCATCTGGGAGCAGACCCGGCCCTGGCCCCGCTGGGCCTCATTCTGAAGGACGGGCCTGGTGCCGGGCACCAGGCGGGTCCTTCAGAATCGGGTTCTGAAGCGGCGGGCCCACCAGCGGGCTCCCCGGTCGGGTGCGGCCCAGCGGGTGTGGTGGGCGGCGACGAACGCGGCGAAGCGGGGGGCGAGCACCGAAGGGAGGAGCGGTTCCTCCCGGCGGACGACGGTCAGCACCGTCGCGTCACAGGGCGGTTGCGGGCGGAAGGCGCGCCGGGGCACGCGCAGGCCGGCGGCCAGGTCGAACCACGGGCTCCACGCGAGCGCGACGGGGTCGGTCGCGGTGGCGGCCAGGAACCGCGCCGCCTGGCGTTGGAGCACGAGGTCGACGCGGTGCGGCGCGCGCGTCGGGTCGTCGAGCAGACGGTGCAGCAACCGGGTCGTGATCGAGAACGGCGGGTTGGCGACGACGCTGTACGGGCCGCGAGGCAACGGCGCGCGCAGTGCATCCCCCTGCACCACCCGCACGGCAGACTCGGTCGCGTAGCGCTCGCGGAGACAGGTGGCTCGCGCGCGGTCGAGCTCGATCGCCAGCACGCGCGCGCCACGCAGGACGAGCGCGTCGGTGATCGGGCCGTGGCCCGCGCCGACGTCGACGACGAGGTCGCCGCACGCGACGGCTGCGCCTCGCACGAGGCGATCGACCGCTCGCCGGTCGATCAGGTCATGCTGACCGAGCTCCTGTCGACGCCCACGCCGCGCCGGACCTCCGGCGGGCACGACGCACCATCACGGTCACGGGCCGGACCCTACGGGCGCGGCCTCGGCGACACCCCTGGTTTTCAGGACTCCGGGTGGTCGCGGAGGAAGCGCTCGACCTCGGCCACGAAGTCGGCCGGGTCGACGTCCTGCTCGTCGTCCTGGGTCTCCTCCAAGTGGCGTACGTACGCCGCCGTGTCGTCGTCGGCCTCGACCAGCTCGGTCACCTGGCGCTCGTAGCTGGCGGCGGCGATCTCGAGATCGGTGGTGACGAGGCCGACGTCGAGCAGGCCGGCGGTGCGCTCGACCAGGGCGAGTTGCGCCTTCGGCGAGGGCGCGGAGGGGACGTAGCTCGGCACCGCGGCCCACAGCGACGCAGACGCGACATCCGCGCGGGCGAGCGCGTCGTGCAGCACGCCGACGATGCCGGTCGGGCCTTCGTAGCTCGACTGGGTGAGGCCGAGGCGCTCGACGACGTCGGGGTCGTACGCGGTGCCGATCACCGACACCGGCGACGCGTGGGAGACGTCGGCCAGGAGCGCGCCGAGCGTGATCGCGAGGCGCACCTCGCACGCGTTGGCCACGCTGACCACCTGCTCGCAGAACGTGCGCCAGCGGAGCTGCGGCTCGGTGCCGAGCAGCAGGACCACGTCGGTGTCGGTGCCGGGAACGGTCGCGGTGCTGAACTCGAAGGCCGGCCACACGATCTCGCGCTGGTACCCGTCATCGAGGCGCACCCGCGGGCGGGTGGCGGAGAAGTCGAAGAACTCCTCGGGGTCGATGTGGGCGAACGGCTCGGCGTCCCAGCGCTCGTGCAGCCAGCGCACGGCGTTGCTGCTCGCGTCACCCGCGTCGTTCCAGCCCTCGAAGGCCGCGATGAGCACCGGGCGGTGCAGGTTCGGGTGGCTCGTCCAGCGGACGTGCTGCATGCACCCGAACGCTATCGGGTGGGTCAGGCCGTGCGTCTCCGGCGGACGGCGTCACGGGCGACGACCCGGCGGGCCACGATGGTGGCCGCCGCCTGGCGCTCGCGGGCCCGGATGAGCTCCGCCCTGGCGTTCACGACCGCGCCGTCGTTGCCCCAGCGGCGCATGCGCAGCAGCAATCGGTCCATGCCCCGCAAGGTACGAATCAGGCGTGTCGGACGGTCGTCGGGCAGGTCACATCCAGGTGATCGTTCGCTGAAGCTTGTGTGACCTGCGGTTACCTTGGGCCGATGGCCGAGGCGACCCGGGTCGAGGTAGTCGAGCAGGTGACCACCGAGCTGGTCGACGCCTTCGCACGGCTGATCCCGCAGCTGTCGAGGTCCTCACCGCCGCCGGACGAGGCTGCGCTCGAAGAGCTGGTGGCCTCCTCCGCGTGCACGCTGTTCGTTGCGCGCGCAGGGGACGGCACGATCGTCGGATCGCTCACGCTAGTTGTGTTCCCGATCCCCACCGCCACCCGGGCGTGGATCGAAGACGTCGTGGTCGACGACGCGGCACGAGGAGCGGGCATCGGCGCCGCGCTGACCAGCGCCGCGCTCGATCGGGCCCGTGAGCTCGGCGCGAAGACGGTGGACCTCACCTCGCGCCCGAGCCGGGAAGCGGCCAACCACCTCTACCAGCGCCTCGGCTTCGAGGCTCGCGAGACGAACGTCTACCGATTCGATCTGGCGCAGTAGCGATGGCTGAGTTCGTCGAGCAGGATCTGCGGGGGTCGCGCTTCCACCACGTCGATCTCTCCGGCTCCCGGTTCCGTGACGTGGGGTTGCGAGACGTGAAGATCGCCGATTCCCACGTCGACGGCCTCGACATCTCGGGGTACGTGGACTCGCTCGTGGTCAACGGCGTCGAGGTCGCCGGCTACGTCGAAGAGGAGCTGAACCGGCGCCACCCGGAGCGGGCGATGCTCCGTCCCGAGAGCGCGCAGGTGGCACGGGACGCGTGGTCGATGGTGCAGGAACGCGCGGCCGCGACGCTCGAACGAGCCCGGGCCCTCCCTCCCGCCCTGCTCGACGCATCCGTCGACGAGGAGTTCTCGTACCTCGAGACCCTGCGCCACCTCGTGTTCGCCGTCGACCGCTGGATCACCGGTCCGGTGCTCGGCGAGGTGCCGTGGTTCCACCCCCTCGGCGTGGCCTACGACGGTGCGAGCGACGAGGAGCTCGCCGGGCTCGATCCCGACGCGCACCCGACCATCGACGAGGTGCTCGCCGTCCGCGCCGACCGTGCGAGCCGCGTGACCGCCGTGCTCGCAGGCGCGACCGACGAGGACGTCGCACGAGTCGTCGACTCACCGAACGGCGGCACCGCCACCGTCCTCCAGTGCGTCGGTGTGGTCCTCCGCGAGGAGTGGCAGCACGACCAGTACGCCGTGCGCGACCTCGCCGTGCTCGAAGCGCAGGCCGAGGCCCAGCCGGACTGACCCGCCGCGGTCGTCGTCGTCGCCCGTCAGGCGGGGTGTTCGTCGGTGCTGCGTGAGTCGGTCAGGGTGAGGGCACCGGTCGTCGCGAGGACGCCGACGATGACGGCCATCACCGCGTAGATGATGCGCTCACCGTGGAAGAAGCTCGCTGTGAGGGCGTCGCTCCAGGTGCCGGCGGGCAGGCGGGCGGTGACCAGCGCGGCGATGAGGGTGCCGACGACCGCGGTGCCGATGCTCGTGCCGACCTCCTGGGCGGTGTCGTTCAGCGCAGCGCCGATCGACGTGCGGTTCTCGGGGACCGCGCCGACGAGGCCGACCGCGCAGATGGTCATGACGGTGCGCAGGCCGACGGTCAGGACGACCATCGACGCGGCGATCGCGAGGTAGCCGTGCTCGACGCCCCACGCCATGCCGGCGAGCCCGACGACGAGAAGGGCGGCGCCGACGAGGCAGGCGATGCGGTGACCGAACCGCTCGACGAGGTGCTCCGACACGGGCGTACCGAAGATCATCGTGAGGATCAGCGGCAGGTTGGCCAGACCGGCCCGCATCGGGCTCCACCCGTAGGCGTACTGGAAGTGCAGGATCAGGCCGAACATGACACCGGCCATGGCGATCGAGGTGCCGACCTGCGCCAATGTCGCGCCCCGCACGATCCCGTTCTCGAAGAGCCCGAGGTCGAGCATGGGGGAGTCGCTCCGCCGTTCGTGCCGGACGAACGCGACGAGCGCGGGCACCGCACCGACGATCGAGCCGAGCGTGATGGGTGAGGTCCAACCGTGGTCGACGCCGCTCGTCAGCGACCAACAGCCGAGGCCGATCGTCGCGATGCTGAGCACCGCTCCCGGGACGTCGAGCGCGTCGCCCGTGAGGTCGTCGGGGCGGTCGGCGGGGACACCGAGCCGGACGCCGATCCAGGCGAGCAGGGCGATCGGGGCGTTGACCGCGAGCAGCCACTCCCAGCGGAAGTGAGCCAGCGCGGTTCCGCCGAGCAGCGGGCCGAGGATGAAGCCGGTCATGCCGACGACGATCATCAGGGTCATCGCTCGCATGCGCATGGCGTCGTCGTCGAACAGGCGGAACACGAGCGAGTTGGTGATCGGCGCCATCGCAGCGGCGGCTACGCCGAGTGCGGCGCGCAGGACGATGAGCTGGCCGGCGGTGCTGACGACGACGACGCACAGGCTGATGGCACCGAACGCGGCGAGTCCGGTGAGCAGGACGCGGCGACGCCCGAGCCGGTCGGCGGCAGACCCGGCCGTCAGCAGCAGACCGCCGAAGGTGAGCGAGTACGCGCCGGTGACCCACTGCAGCGCGGTCGTGCCGCTCCTGAGATCGCGGCCGATCGTCGGGAGCGCGATCGACAGCAGCGTGTTGTCGACCATCTCGACGAAGAACGCCAGGCACAACGCTGCGAGCGGGATCCACGCGGCGCGCAGCGACTGGTAGGTCCGGGCCCGGGCATCGGGCGCCGTGGGGGCGGTGAGCACGGGGCCTCCCTCGAGAAGAGCGGGATCGAACTAAGTTCGATCATCGAACAACGTTCGGTACTATAGAACGACGTTCGATTCGTCGCAACGGGTGCTTTGATGGGGGCCGTGGCCCCACCAGCAGGGAGTCGATCGGCAGCAACCCGTCGTGGCGGCGAGCGCCGGCGGGCCTCGCACTCCATGGAGGCGGTGCTGTCGGAGGCGGTCACGCTCCTCGACGAGGCCGGCGAGCAGGCGCTGACCTTCCGGGCGCTGGCTGCTCGCCTCGGCGGTGGCGTCGGCAGCATCTACTGGTACGTCACCAGCAAGGAGGACCTGCTCGACCGAGCCGCGGACCACGTGGTCGGCGATGTGCTCCGTGCCACCGATGACGTGGACGACCCCGACGACCCGATCGCCGAGATCCGGGCGATCGCCGTGACGATGTTCGACGCCGTCGAGCGTCGCCCGTGGCTCGCCGCGTACTTCATGACCAACACGGAGGTGCAGCCGAACACCATGCGCCTCTACGAACGTCTCGGTCGACCGCTCCTCCGGCTCGACCTGACCACGCGCCAGCGGTTCCACGCCGTGTCCGCAGTGACCGGCTTCGTGGTCGGTACCGCGGCCGACCTCGGTCAGCAACGACCGCCCGAGGTCCTCGACGGCACCGTCGGGCGTGACGAGTACATCGAGAGGTTCGCCGAGGACTGGCGGCGCCTCGACCCGGCCGAGTTCCCCTTCGTGCACGAGATCGTCGACGAGTTCGCCGGCCACGACGACACCGACCAGTTCCGGGCCGGCCTCGACCTCATCCTCGACGGCCTCAGGCTGCAGGCGGGGACCGCTCGCCGAGCGCGTCAGCGGTGAGCTCCATGTGGCCGAGGTGCTGGTAGATCTCCTCCAGCACGTGGAGCACGGCTGAGCCGTCGGACCCGTCGCCGTCGAGCAGGTGGGACCGACCTCCGCTGTCGTCGTTGCCCTCGCCCGCGTCGAGCCGGTCGATGTCCGCGACCGCGGTTGCGATCGTTCGGTCGACAATGTCGTGCAGCTCGGCGACGGACGCGGTGGCGACGAACTCGCCGGCGCGGTCACGCGTGCTCGGTCGCCCGAGGGCGACGTGGCCGAGCCAGAACTCGGTGACGCCGCAGCAGTGGACCACGAGCGCGGCGGCCGAGTTGGTGCCGTCGCCGTGCGGCTGCACGTTAACGCGCTCGTCGCCGAGCCGGTCGACGACGGCGAGCATCTTCCTGAAGGCGCGCCGCAGGTACCGCTCCGCGGTCGCCGGATCGAGGTTCACGGAGCCACGAGGGCGGCCAGCGCGCCGGCCGCGGTGTCGCCGGCCGAGGGTCCGCCGATGCGTACGGCCATCCGCCGGCTCGCCGCGATCGCGGCTTCGTCCTCGAGCACGGCGAGGACCGCCGAGCCGAGCTCGTCGGGGCTCGCGGTCGGGGCGACCACCCGGCCCGCGCCGACCCGCGCCACCGCTTCTGCGTTCGCGGGCTGGTCGCGCCCGAGCGGCACGCACACCAGCGGGTGGCCGTGGGCCAGCGTCGC
>JAFBAD010000046.1 GCA_019247975.1 Acidimicrobiia bacterium | reverse complement strand
GCGGCATCCTCCACCACCTGCAGGACGTCTCCCGCCGGGGCGTCGAGCACCTGGCGACGTCACTCGACGAGGACCCGGGCCACTCCGCCCACGTCGCCCACCTCGCGCTGCAGCTCTTCGACGCGACCGCCGAGGTGCACGGCCTCGGTGCCGACGCCCGCGAGTACCTGGAGGCCGCAGCCCTGCTCGCCAACGTCGGGCTCTCGATCTCGCACTCGAAGCACCACAAGCACACGTACTACGTGATCCGGAACTCCGATCGGCTGGTCGGCTTGACCGACCACGAGATCGAGCTCATCGCGCAGATCGCCCGCTACCACCGCAAGAGCGGCCCGAAGCCGACCCACCCCGAGTGGGCGGCCCTCGACAAGCGGGACCAGGAGCTGGTGCGCACGTGCGCGGCCATCCTGCGGGTGGCGATCGGGCTCGACCGGGGCCACGAGAGCCGGGTGCGGTCGGTGAGCGCTGACGTGCGGCCGGACCGGCTGGTCGTGGAGGCGGTGCCGGCCGGCGACGGCGACGTGGAGCTCGAGCGCTACGCAGCGGGGGAGCGCACCGGGCTGCTCGAGGAGGTGATCGGTCGGCCGGTCGAGGTCCGCGTGGCCGCCTCGTGAATCGGACGTCCTCCGACCCCGCCCACCGCCCGTGACCGACACGCCTGCGGCGTGGCCGTGCCGACGATCCGGGATAATGGGGTTGTGACGGCACGGGAGCGGTGGCGGGAGGAGTACGAGGCGTCGAAGCTGCGCGAGGCGGACTTCGAGACGATGTCGGGGGTGCCGCTCGAGGCGGTGTACGGCCCCGAGGACGGCGAGCATCCCGGGCAGTACCCGTACACCCGCGGGCCCTACGCCTCGATGTACCGCTCGAAGCTCTGGACGATGCGGATGTTCGCCGGCTTCGGCACCGCGGTCGACACCAACGAGCGCTTCAAGGCGATCCTCGCGGCCGGCGGTGACGGCCTGTCGACCGCGTTCGACCTCCCCA
Organism: Acidimicrobiia bacterium; assembly: GCA_019247975.1. Classification (GTDB taxonomy): domain Bacteria; phylum Actinomycetota; class Acidimicrobiia; order Acidimicrobiales; family Iamiaceae; genus JAFBAD01. Next base: position 1,409 of record JAFBAD010000046.1, on the reverse strand, counting down.
CGCTGATGGGCCGCGACTCGGACGATCCGCTGGCCGAGGGCGAGGTCGGCAAGTGCGGCGTCGCGGTCGACACGCTCGCCGACGTGGAGGACCTCTTCTCGGGCATCGACCTCGGCGCGGTGACGACGTCGATGACGATCAACTCGCCGGCCGCGATCCTCCTCGCGATGTACGTCGCCACCGCGGAGGGCGCCGGCGTGGAGCGGGCCCGCCTCGGCGGCACGCTCCAGAACGACATCCTGAAGGAGTACCAGGCGCAGAAGGAGTTCATATTCCCGCCGCGCCCGTCGATGCGCCTCGTGCGCGACACGATCTCGTTCACCGCAGCGGAGATGCCGCGGTGGCACCCCGTCTCGATCTCGGGGTACCACATCCGCGAGGCCGGCAGCACCGCTGCGCAGGAGCTCGCGTTCACCGTCGGCAACGGTTTCGCGTACGTCGAGCTCGCCCGCCAGGCCGGCCTCGACGTCGACGCGTTCGCGCCGAGGCTCAGCTTCTTCTTCAACGCCCACATCGACTTCTTCGAGGAGATCGCCAAGTTCCGCGCTGCGCGCCGCATCTGGGCGCGCTGGATGCGCGAGCGCTACGGCGCGACCGACGAGCGCTCGCTGCGCATGCGCTTCCACACGCAGACGGCAGGCGTGTCGCTCACCGCGCAGCAGCCCGAGCTGAACATCGCCCGCACCGCCATCGAGGCCTTGGCCGGCGTGCTCGGAGGCACGCAGAGCCTGCACACCAACTCGATGGACGAGGCGATGGCGCTCCCGACCGAGAAGGCGGCCCGCATCGCGCTCCGCACCCAGCAGATCATCGGCCTCGAGACCGGCGTCGCCAACGTGGCCGACCCGCTCGGTGGCTCGTGGTACGTCGAGGAGCTGACCGACGAGCTCGAGCGCCAGGCGGAGGAGATCTTCGCCCACCTCGAGGAGCTGGGTGACGGGTCGATCCTGGAGGGCGTGCACGCCGCGCTCGACGACGGCTGGTTCCAGGGCGAGATCGCGGACGCCGCGTACGAGCTCGAGCGCAAGGTGAACGACGGCCGCCGCGTCGTGGTCGGTGTGAACCGCTTCACCGAGGGCAACGAGGACGACGAGCTCGACCTCCTGAGGATCACTGCGGAGCAGGAGCAGCTGCAGGTGAAGCGCCTGCAGTCGGTGAAGGCGGATCGCGACAGCGACGCCGTCGCGCGCACGCTGTCGCGCCTCCGTGACGAGGCCGCCGACCCCGAGGTCAACCTCATGCCTGCGTTGCTCGACGCGGTGCGTGCGTACGCGACCGAGGGCGAGATCATCGACACCCTCGCCGAGATCTTCGGTAGACACGTCGAGGTGCCGCGGCTCTAAGGTCCGCGACATGCCGGTCAAGGTGTGTCCCGAGTGCGGTGCTGAATACGTCCTGTCCGTGGCGGT
>JAFBAD010000374.1 GCA_019247975.1 Acidimicrobiia bacterium | reverse complement strand
TGGGTTGCCTGCAGCTCGGCCAGCCGCTTGGTCGCTTCTTCGACCTGGCGCTCGAGCTCGGGGATCTGGCCGTAGCGGATCTCGGCGGCACGCTCGAGGTCCTGCTCGCGCTCGATCTCGCTGCGCTTGGCCTCGAGCTGCTCCTTGAGCGACTGGATCGCGGTGATCGCGTCCTTCTCGCCCTGCCAGTGGGCCTTCATGGCGGTCGACTGCTCTTGCAGGTCGGCCAGCTCCTTGTCGAGGCTCGCGAGGCGCTCGACCGACGCCTGGTCGGTCTCCTTGGCCAGCGCGACGCGCTCGATCTCGAGCTGGCGGATGCGCCGCTCGACGACGTCGATCTCGGTGGGCAGCGAGTCGATCTCGATGCGCAGCTTCGACGCGGCCTCGTCGACCAGGTCGATCGCCTTGTCGGGGAGGAAGCGGCCGGTCAGGTAGCGGTCGGACAGCACCGCCGCGGCAACGAGTGCGGTGTCCTGGATGCGCACGCCGTGGTGCACCTCGTAGCGCTCCTTGAGGCCACGCAGGATCGCGATCGTGTCCTCGACGGACGGCTGACCGACGAACACCTGCTGGAAGCGGCGCTCGAGGGCGGCATCGGACTCGATGTGCTTGCGGTACTCGTCGAGCGTGGTCGCGCCGACCAGGCGGAGCTCACCGCGGGCGAGCATCGGCTTGATCATGTTGCCGGCGTCCATCGCGCCCTCGGCCTTGCCCGCGCCGACGATCGTGTGCAGCTCGTCGATGAAGGTGATGACCTCGCCCTCGGCGTCGGTGATCTCCTTGAGGACGGCCTTCAGCCGCTCCTCGAACTCACCACGGTACTTGGCGCCGGCGACCATGCTGCCGAGGTCGAGGCTGATGAGCCGCTTGTTCTTCAGGCCCTCGGGCACGTCGCCCTCGACGATGCGGCGGGCGAGGCCCTCGACGATCGCGGTCTTGCCGACGCCGGGCTCGCCGATCAGGACCGGGTTGTTCTTGGTCCGCCGGGACAGCACCTGGATGACGCGCCGGATCTCCTCGTCCCGCCCGATGACCGGGTCCAGCTTGCCGCGACGGGCGGCCTCGGTGAGGTCCCGCCCGTACTTCTCGAGGGCCTGGTACTGGTCCTCGGGGGTCTGGCTCGTGACCCGGTGGCTGCCCCGCACCTGGCGCAGCGCGGCGAGCAGCTCCTCGCGCCCGACGCCGAGCTGCTCGGCCAGCGCGAGCAGCAGGTGCTCGGTGGAGAGGTACTCGTCGGTGAGCTCGACCCGGGCGCTCTCGGCGCGGTCCATGACCGCCTGGAGGTCGCGGGAGATGCGGGACTCGCCGCCGTAGGCCTTGGGGAGCTTGTCGAGCCGCTCGAGCGCGGCGCTGCGCAGCTGGGCCGGCGCGCTGCCGACCTTCTCGAGGACCGGCAGCACCACGCCTTCGGCCTGGCCGAGCAGGGCGACGAGCAGGTGATCGGGAAGGACCTCGGGGTTGCTCGCGGCACGGGCTGATTCGACGGCCGCGTTGAAGGCTTCCTGGGTCCGGAGCGTCCAGCGGTTCGGGTCGAGCGGCATGCCTCCAGGCTACGACCCCAACCCCAAAGTTGACAACACCGTTGTCAACTTTTGCTCCTCACCGGCGGCGACGGCGGCCCTGGTAGAGGACGACCGCCTGCTGCACCGGGACGATGTCGCGCCGGTACTGGCGGTGGGTCTCGGCGACGGCTTCCTCGGCGTCGGAGCGGAGTGTCGCGACCTGCTCGCGCAGGCGCCGGTTCTCGGCCTCGAGCGCGAGCACGCGCTGCACGCCGGCCAGGTTGAGGCCCTCGTTGGTGAGCTCCTGGATGCGGCGCAGGAGCGCGATGTCCTCGTCGCTGTAGCGACGGCTGCCGCCGCGCGTGCGGGCCGGATCCACCAGGCCCTTGCGCTCGTAGATGCGCAGGGTCTGGGGGTGCACGCCGGCCAGCTCGGCGGCCACCGAGATCACGTAGACCGCGGTGGTAGCGGTCGGTGGCTTGGGTGCAGCCATGTCAGCTCACTCCCAGGTGGGCACGAGGGGACTCGTCGGTGGCCGCGGCCAGCGCCTCGACCGCCTTGCGCTCCGCCGCCGACAGGTTCGTGGGCACGGAGACCTCGACGGTGACGAGCAGGTCGCCCGCGCCCTTCGAGGACGGCACGCCACGGCCCTTCACGCGGAAGGTGCGACCGGTGCGCGTGCCGGGCGGCATGCGCAGCTTGACCGTGGCGCCGTCGACCGTCGGGACCGTGAGGTCGGCACCGAGCGCGGCCTCCGGGAACGTGACCGGCACGGTCAGCGTGAGGTCGCGCCCGCGGACGCCGAACAGCTGGTGCGGCGCGACCCGGCAGATGACGTAGAGGTCACCCGGGGGCCCGCCGTTGCGGCCCGGGCCACCGCGGCCCTTGAGGCGGATGCGCTTGCCGTCGGTGACCCCGGCGGGGATGCGCACCTTGACCTCGCGTGGACGCCGCTCGACGCCTGACCCCGCACACGTCGGGCACGGATCCTCGACGATCATCCCGTGGCCGCCGCAGCGGGGGCACGGTGAGCTGAACGAGAACATGCCCTGGTTGTCCTCGATCACGCCGCGTCCTGCGCACTGCGGGCACACGATCGGCGAGGTGCCGGGGCGCGCACCGCTGCCGTGGCAGGTGGAGCACGTCGCGTCGGACGTCAGGTGGACGGTGGTGGTGATCCCCTCGACCGCATCGGTGAACGAGAGGTGCAGCTCGGTCTCGAGGTCCTGACCGCGCTGCGGCCCGGTGCCTCGGCTCGGGCCGCCCCGGCCGCGACCGAACAGGCCGCCGAGGATGTCGCCCAGGCCTCCGCCGAAGTCCTCGGTGGTGAAGGTGAAGCCCCCCGGTGCGCCGTAGCCGGCCCCGGGCGCGCCTCCACCGCCGCCGAACATGCCGCCCATCGGGCCCATGCGGCGGACCTCGTCGTACTCCTTGCGCTTCTCGGCGTCGCCGACCACGTCGTAGGCGGCCGAGATCTCCTTGAAGCGGTCCTCCGCGGCCTTGTCACCGGGCTTCGCATCGGGGTGGTTCTCCCGTGCGAGCTTCCGGTAGGCCTTGGTGATCGCCTTCTGATCGGCGTCCTCGGAGACGCCGAGGACCTTGTAGTAGTCCTTCTCGAACCACTCCTGTTCGGCCACGGGCTCAGCCCCTGACCTTGACCATGGCGGCCCGCAGGACCCGCCCCTTCCAGGCGTACCCGCGGCGCAGGACGTCGACCACGACCGGACCGTCGTCGCCCTCGACGGCCGGTTCGTGCATCACCGCCTCGTGCCGGTTCGGATCGAACGGCTCGCCGCCCGGATCGAAGCGCTCGAGACCGGCCTTCTCCAGCGTGCCGAGCAGCGCCGCGAACACGGGCTCCACATCTGCGGCACCGTGGAACATCGCGCTGTCGCACGCGTCGAGCACCGGCAGCAGATCCTCGACGAGGCGCGTGGCCGCGCCCTCGGCGAGGTCGGCCTGCTGCTTCATCATGCGCTTGCGGTAGTTCTCGAAGTCGGCCTGGGTGCGGCGCAGCTGGTCGAGGAACTGGTCGCGCTCGCCGGTGACCCGCTCGAGGTCGGCGATGACCGCCTCGTGGGACAGCTCGAGCGGCTGGTCGCCCTCGGCCTGGGGGCCGTCCGCCGGCTCCGGTGGAGGAGCGTGCTGCTCCTCCACCGTGCCTTCGGTGTCGTCGGGGGTCACGCCGAGCGATCCTGCTCTTCGTCGTCGACGATCTCGGCGTCGACGACGTCGTCGTCGGCCGGCGCCGACGCACCTGCATCGCCACCGAACGAGCCCGACGCGTTCTCCTGCTGCGACGCCTGCTCGTACAGCTTCTGCGTGAAGGTCTGGCTGGCGGTCATCAGCTTCTCGGTCGCGGTCTTGATCGCCTCGACGTCGGAGCCGTCCTTGACGCCTCGCAGGTCCGCCAGCGCGGACTCGACCGCGGACTTCTCGTCACCGCTGATCTTGTCGCCCTGCTCACGCAGCAGCTTCTCGGTCTGGTACACGAGGCTGTCGGCCTGGTTGCGGGTCTCGGCCTCCTCCTTGCGGCGGCGGTCCTCGTCCGCGTGGCTCTCGGCGTCTTTGATCATCTGGTCGATCACGCTCTTGTCGAGCGAGGACTGACCGGTGATGGTCATCGACTGCTCCTTGCCCGTGGCCTTGTCACGAGCGGAGACGTTGACGATGCCGTTGGCGTCGATGTCGAACGCGACCTCGATCTGCGGCACGCCCTGCGGCGCCGGCGGGATGCCGACGAGCTGGAACTTGCCGAGCGTCTTGTTGAACTGCGCCATCTCGCGCTCGCCCTGCAGGACGTGGATCTCGACCTGCTCCTGCATGTCCGCAGCCGTCGTGTACGTCTGCGCCTTGCGGGTCGGGATGGTCGTGTTGCGCTCGATGAGCTTGTGCATCACGCCGCCCTTGGTCTCTATGCCGAGGGAGAGCGGGGTGACGTCGAGGAGCAGCACGTCCTTCACGTCGCCCTTGAGCACGCCGGCCTGGATGGCGGCGCCGATGGCGACGACCTCGTCGGGGTTCACGCCCTTGTTCGGGTCCTTGCCGGTCATCGACTTCACGAGGTCGACCACGGCCGGCATGCGGGTGGAGCCGCCGACCAGGATCACGTGGTCGATCTCGCCCTGGCTGACGCCGGCGTCCTTGATCGCCTGCTCGAAGGGGCCACGGCAGCGCTCGAGCAGATCGGCGGTGAGCTCCTGGAACTTGGCCCGGGAGAGCGACTCGTCGAGGTGGAGCGGACCGTCGGCGCCAGCCGTGATGTACGGCAGGTTGATCTGGGTCTGCTGGACCTGGCTGAGCTCGATCTTGGCCTTCTCCGCCGCCTCCTTGAGGCGCTGCACGGCCATGTTGTCCTTGGACAGGTCGATGCCGTGGCCGGCCTTGAACGACGAGACCAGCCAGTCGATGACCTTCTGGTCCCAGTCGTCGCCACCGAGGTTCACATCGCCGTGGGTGGCCTTGACCTCGAACACGCCGTCGCCGATCTCGAGGATCGACACGTCGAAGGTGCCGCCGCCGAGGTCGAAGACGAGCACCGTCTCGTCGGTGCCCTCGTGCTCGAGCCCGTAGGCGAGCGCTGCGGCGGTGGGCTCGTTGATGATGCGCAGCACCTCGAGCCCGGCGACCTGGCCGGCCTCCTTCGTGGCGGTGCGCTCGGCGTCGTTGAAGTACGCCGGGACGGTGATGACGGCCTGGGTGACGGTGTCGCCCAGGTAGGCCTCGGCGTCGCGCTTCAGCTTCATCAGCGTGCGGGCCGAGATCTCCTGCGCGGTGTAGCCCTTGCCGTCGATGTCGATGGTCCAGGACGTGCCCATGTGCCGCTTCACGGAGCGGATGGTGCGGTCCGGGTTGGTGATCGCCTGACGCTTGGCCACCTCGCCGACGAGGACCTCGCCGGACTTGGCGAACGCGACGACCGAGGGCGTGGTGCGCGACCCCTCCGCGTTGGGGATCACGACGGGATCGCCGGCCTCGAGCACGCTGACGACCGAGTTGGTGGTGCCGAGGTCGATGCCGACGGCCTTTGCCATGGGAACTGCCTCCAGGGAGGGATGTCTGTGTGTTGGAGGCCATCGTAAAACTTGAGTGTGGGATTATCAACCTCGTGCACGCGGAAGATCGCCGGAAGAACGGTTGAAGCCGAGCAGGTGAGGCAGTAGATCCGAAGGGCACCGGGAGGTACGCAGCCATGAGCACGACGCTTCCGCACGACGCCACGAGCGCAACAGAGGCCGGGCCGACGGTCGCTGCGCCGCCCGGGTCGGTCGCCGAGACCCTCCAGCCGATCCTGCGGCGCCTGCTCGGTCCCCGGCTCCCGGTCCAGGTCAGGGCATGGGACAGCTCGGTCGTGGGACCGCCCTCGAGCCCGACCACCGTCGTGGTCGACTCGCCCGACGCCCTCCGGCGGATGCTGTGGGCGCCCGGCGAGCTCGGTCTGGTGCGGGCCTACGTGGCCGGCGACCTCCACCTCGAGGGCGACGTCTTCGACCTCCTCCAGGTGCGCGACGCCATGGCCGACCCGCTCGAGCACGTCGAGGTCGGCCTGGGGCTCAAGGACATCCCCGAGCTGTTCCGAGCGGCCCGCAGCCTCGGTGCCGTCGGGCGGCCGCTGCCCCCGCCCCGGGAGGAGGCCCGCCTGAAGGGCCGCCGCCACTCGCCCGCCCGCGACCGTGCCGCGATCGCCCACCACTACGACGTCGGCAACGACTTCTACCGGCTGGTGCTCGGTCCGAGCCTCACCTACTCCTGCGCCCACTGGCCGACACCGCACTCCACGCTCGAGGAGGCTCAGGCGGCCAAGTACGAGCTCGTCTGCACGAAGCTCGGTGTGCGCCCCGGCATGCGGCTGCTCGACATCGGCTGCGGCTGGGGCGGCATGGCCCTCCACGCGGCGGAGCACCACGGCGCCCAGGTCGTCGGGATCACGCTCTCGAAGGAGCAGCGCCAGCTCGCCACCGAGCGCGCCGCGGCCGCCGGGCTGTCCGGTCGCATCGAGTTCCGCCAGCAGGACTACCGCGACATCCACGACGGGCCGTTCGACGTCGTGAGCAGCATCGGGATGTTCGAGCACGTCGGCGAGGCCCGCACCGCGGAGTACATGGACGACGTCTACGCGCTCGTGCGGCCCGGTGGCCGCCTGCTGAACCACGCGATCTCGCGGCCGCCCGGCCCGTCCGCGATCAGCGACAGATCCTTCATCGGCCGGTACGTGTTCCCCGACGGTGAGCTCATGGAGGTCGGCAAGACGGTCTCCGCGATGCAGGCCGCCGGCTTCGAGGTGCGCGACGTCGAGTCGCTCCGCGAGCACTACGCCCTGACCCTCCGGGCCTGGGTGACCAACCTCGAGGCCAACTGGGACGAAGCGGTGCGCCTCGTAGGCGAGGGCCGGACGCGCGTCTGGCTGCTCTACATGGCTGCGTCGGCGGTCAACTTCGAGCAGGGTCGGACCTCGATCCACCAGGTCCTCGGCGTGCGCGCCCACCCCGACGGCCGGTCCGACATGCCCGCCACGCGTCGCGAGCTCCTGGGGTTGTAGCTCTAACCTCCGGGCGCATGCCGACGCTCGTCCTGCTGCGCCACGGTGAGAGCACGTGGAACGCCGAGAACCGCTTCACGGGTTGGTGGGACGTCGACCTGTCCGAGGTCGGTGAGGAGCAGGCCCGCCAGGCCGGTCACCTGCTCGCCGACGCGGAGATCCAGCCCGACGTCGTGCACACGTCGCTGCAGCGACGGGCGATCCGGACCGCGAACCTCGCGCTCGACGAGATGGGTCTCGCGTGGCTCCCCGTCCGCCGGCACTGGCGGCTGAACGAGCGCCACTACGGCGACCTCACGGGCAGGAACAAGGCCGAGACGCTCGAGAAGTTCGGCGAGGAGCAGTTCTTCGCGTGGCGGCGCAGCTACGACGTGCCGCCGCCGCCCATCGAGCCGGACAACCCGTTCGACCCGAACAGCGACCGCCGGTACGCGGGCCTGGCCCCCGACGTGCTCCCGGCATCCGAGTGCCTCGCAGACGTGGTGCAGCGGATGCTGCCCTACTGGTTCGACGGCATCGTCCCGGACCTTGCGGCCGGTCGCGTGGTGCTGGTCGCCGCGCACGGCAACAGCCTCCGGGCCCTGATCAAGCACCTCGACGGGATCTCCGACGACGACATCGCCGGCCTGAACATCGTCACGGGTGTGCCCTACGTGTACGAGCTCGACGACTTCTTCGCCCCGAAGGAGCAGATGCCGCCGCTCGAGCGCGCGCTCGGCGACCCGGCCGAGATCGCCGCTGCCGCGCAGAAGGTCGCCGATCAGGCCAAGGCCTGAGGGTCGCCGGGCCGGGAACCGGGACGACGGGCGCAGCGTCCATACGGCGACCGACGCGGAGGGGAGCACATGGCGAGGAGGCGCAGGGCGACGTGGGTGGCCGGTGCTGCGGTGGTCGTCGTGCTCGTGGGAGCGACCGTCGCCGGCGTGCTGGTCGCCCGCGGCGACGGTGGATCGTCGAAGCCGGAGGGAGCGGGCCTCCCGGCCGTCGACACCGGCGTGCTCTCCCACGTCGAGGTACTGAAGGACCCTCGCGACGTCGGTGACCTCGAGCGGGTCCTCGGGGCGCGAGCCGGCGGCCTCGTCCTCGACCTCGCCCGCTGCGAGCTGCGGGCGCCCGGCCGGTGGGTGTTCTCGGGCGTGGCCAGCCTTCCGGCGGGATCGGAACGAGCCCATGTCGTGCTCGGCGCCAGTTGGTACCGGGGGGACATGGGCGACGGCCTCGGGGTCAAGGCGACGGTCGAGCGCTCGGGGCGCTTCTCGCTGCCGCTCGACCGCACCCCGGTGTGGCCCGACGCGCGGGGCGACGAGGAGGACCGCCTGGCGGCCGACCCGGGCCAGGACAGCGCGTCGGGCGGTTGTGACCTGAGCGTGACGTACGCGGACGTGCCGGTCGGAAGGATCGACCACCCGATGGTGCAGCCGACCGCGAGCGATCAGCCCTACTCCTCGACCGCGCCGGCCGGCACGCTGCAGGCGCTCGGCACCGGTGCGCGCCTGGGCGTCGAGCGCGACCCGCACCGGGTCTGGGCCTACCTCGACGCCCGCCGCGTCGCGCTGCCGCTCGAGCAGGTGTGGGTGCCGTCCGTCGACTCCGGTGTGGTCGTGACCCGCGCCGGACCCCGCGTGAAGGCGGGTGACCCGTGCGTCGGCGTGGAGCTCACGCTCGCGATCGACGCGAGCGTGTCGGAGACCCGCGACTGCGAGCCGCAGGTGCGGGCCACCGACGAGGCGGTCGACGGCGCCGACGGGTTCGTGTGGGGCCGGCCCGACCCGGCGGACCAGGGTGGTGACGGTGCGTACGCCCTCGCGACCCGGGCGGGTACGACCGTCGCGGTGAGCGGTACGTCCCGGGACCTCGTCGCGCGCGTCGCGCGTTCGCTTCAGCCGCATCGCAACACGCGCGTCCTGCGTCACGACGTCGGCGACGAGGTGAGCGAGGATCTCGACACCGCGATCGGCGCGACCCTCGTCGACGGTGATCGGGAGCGGTCTCGCTTCGAGCGCGACGGGCGGTGGTACGTGATCGCCACCGGCCGGCGTCACCGCCACGCGTCGCAGTCCGTCTACCGGTTCCAACACCTCACGTCCGGGTGGTCGGGCGACGAGATCGGGGGCAACGACGATGCGCCGGTCGGCGTCTGCGCGCGCGTCACCGCTTCGCTGACGGCCGGCGAGGGGTGGGCCGCCGGCGTGACCTACCGGGACGACCTGCAGATCCAGGCGCAACGAGACGGCGTCTGGCACGACGTGGACGAGGTCGCCGGCACCTGGGTGGAGACCTGGACGCCCGGCGGGTGGGGCGTGTCGCTGCGCTTCGTCGACCCCCGCGGGAACCGTGTGAACTGCTGACCCTGGAGGGGGGCGCGCCGAACCTGGCGCTCGCGGGCACTACACAGTGCCGGTGCCGACGGGCCTGCACCCCGACCTCGTGGCGCGATCTCGACGGGACAACCGACGCCGGATCGCGGCCGGACTGGTCTTCGCCGTCGCGTTCCTCGGCGTCCTCTCAGCGGTCACGCCGCCGCTCGCAGGACGGCTCGAGCTGCTCGACGACGTACTGCCGTCGCAGCTGGCGCAGGCTGCGTCGGCGACGCTCGTGTTCGCCTGCCTCGGGCTCATGCTGGTCGCCCGCAGCCTGCGGCGCGGGGGCCGGCTCGCGTGGATCGCCGTCGTCGCGGTGCTCTCGCTGTCGTCGCTCCTGCACCTCGCCAAGGGGATCGACGTCGAGGAAGCGACCATCACCGCCGCGGTGGCCATCTGGCTGGGCATCCAC
>JAFBAD010000015.1 GCA_019247975.1 Acidimicrobiia bacterium | reverse complement strand
GTCCTCGCCATGACCGCAACAGTCCAAGCACCCCCCACGACCGTGGTCGCGCGGGCTCTCCACGCGACCAAGACCTACGGCTCGGGCGACACGATCGTCCGAGCCCTCGACGACGTCAGCGTCGAGCTCCCTGCCGGCCGGTTCACCGCCGTGATGGGCCCGTCCGGATCCGGCAAGTCGACGCTGATGCACTGCCTCGCCGGCCTCGACTCGCTCACCTCGGGGCAGATGTTCATCGGCGACGACGACCTCGGCCGGATGTCGGACCGCCAGCTCACGCAGCTGCGGCGCGAGCGCATCGGGTTCGTGTTCCAGTCGTTCAACCTGATCCCGACGCTCACTGCGCTCGAGAACATCACCCTCCCGATGACCCTCGCCGGGCGCAAGCCCGACCAGCAGTGGCTCGACGGTGTGATCGACACCGTCGGCCTGCGAGATCGCCTGGGCCACCGTCCTTCCGAGCTGTCAGGCGGTCAGCAGCAGCGCGTGGCGGTGGCCCGGGCCCTGGCCAGCCGGCCCCAGGTGATCTTCGCCGACGAGCCGACCGGCAACCTCGACTCCCGCAGCGGCGCCGAGATCCTCTCGTTCATGGCGTGGGCCGTGCGCGAGCTCCACCAGAGCATCGTCATGGTGACCCACGACCCGGTCGCTGCGGCCTACGCCGACGGCGCCCTGTTCCTGGCCGACGGACGGATCGTCGACCACATGCACGCCCCGACGGCCGAGCGGGTGCTCGACCGCATGAAGGCGTTCGGAGACTGAGCCATGCGATCCGGAATGACCAAGCTCACCGCCCGCAACCTGCGCGCCCACAAGCGGCGCCTGATCTCCACCTTCGTCGCCATCGTCCTCGGCGTGTCCTTCCTCGGCGGGACGCTCGTGCTCGGCGACACGATGAAGAAGACCTTCGACGACCTCTTCGCCGACGCCAACTCGGGCACCGACGTCGTCGTGCGCAGCTCGGCCGCCGTCGACGTCGGTGGTGACACCACCCGCGGTCCCCTCGACCAGTCGATCGTGTCGAAGGTGGCCGCGGTCGACGGCGTCGCGAAGGCCGAGCCCTACGTCGAGGGCTTCGGTCAGCTCGTCGGCCGCGACGGTGATCCGATCGGTGGTGCCGGTCCGCCCACGGTCGCGGCCGGCTGGCTGACCGACGGCCGCATGAACCCGTACGACCTGTCCCAGGGACGTCTGCCCCGTGCGGCGAACGAGGTCGTCATCGATCGTGGTGCGGCGAAGGACGGCCACTTCGCGATCGGCGACACCGTGCGGCTGCAGACCCCCGAGCCGCACCAGGTGAAGGTGGTCGGCATCTCGACGTTCGGCAAGACCGACTCGGCCGGCGGGATGACCTACACCGCGTTCACCTTCAACGCCGCGCAGGACCTGCTCCTCTCGAAGGGGAAGATCTCGGAGATCCGCGTGCGCGGCGTCCCCGGCGTGAGCCAGGGCGAGCTCGCGCACCGGATCGACGAGGTCCTGCCGTCGGGCGCGCAGACGATCACCGGCAAGGCGCTGACCAAGGAGCAGTCCGACGACATCGGCTCGCAGTTCCTCGACATGCTGCGGACGTCGCTCGTCGTGTTCGCCGGCGTCGCACTCCTGGTGGCCACGTTCAGCATCTCGAACACCTTCTCGATCATCGTGGCGCAGCGCAGCCGGGAGTCCGCGCTCCTGCGGGCCATCGGCGCGAGCCGCCGTCAGGTCCTGCTGGCGACGATGGGCGAGACCCTGGCGATCGGGACGCTCGCCTCGATCGTGGGCGTGGCGGTCGGTCTCGGCATGGCCGCCGGGTTGAAGGCCGGGTTCAGCGCCCTCGGGCTCGCGGTGCCGGCGAGCGGGTTGGTCGTGAGCACCAGCGCGATCGTCGCCCCGCTGATCGTCGGCGTCCTCGTGACCTTCGTCGCCGGGTTCCTGCCTGCGATCCGCGGCTCACGGATCCCGCCGCTGGCGGCGATGCGTGAGGTGGCGCTCGACCGCACCGGCACCTCGGCCGTGCGCGCCGCGATCGGCGCGGTCGTCGCGCTGGGCGGTGCCGCGCTGGTGCTGGTCGGTGTGGCCGGCAGCGGCAACGGCGCCCTGTCGATCGCAGGGCTGGGGGCGGTCATGGTGATCGTCGGCGCGGTGGTCTTCGGACCGGTCGCCGCCGGACCCGTCGCCCGCATCCTCGGATCGGTCCCGGCCCGCCTGCGCGGCATGCCCGGGCACCTCGCTCGCGAGAACGCCGTGCGCAACCCGCGGCGCACGTCGGGGACGGCTGCGTCGCTGATGGTCGGGGTCGCCGTGGTCACCGTGTTCACGGTGATGGGCGCGTCGATCAAGGCGTCGGTCAACCAGAGCGTCGACCGCTCCTTCGGCGGCGACCTCGTCGTGAAGCCGTCGGGCTTCGGCGAAGCGGGCATCAGCCCGACGCTGACCCGCCAGATCGGGGCGCTCCCACAGGTCGAGACCTCGGCCGGGCTCGGCTTCGCGCCGATGAAGGTCGGAGCCACCTCCGACTTCATGGCCGTCGCCGACCCTGCGCAGCTCGACCGGGTGTACGACATGGGCGTCTCCCAGGGCGACTTCGCCCACATGGATGCCCACGGTCTCGCGGTGTCGAACTCATACGCGAAGGACCACTCGCTGAAGCTCGGGACGACCGTGCCGGTGACCTTCGTGGACGGTGCCAAGGACCGGCTGCGGGTCGAGGCGGTCTACGACGAGGACCAGGGGTTCGGCGACGCGCTGGTGTCGAAGGCGACCTGGCTGCCGCACGCCGAGAAGGACACCGACCAGTTCATCCTGATCGGGCTGCGCCACGGCGTGTCGATCGACGACGGGCGGGCGGCGGTGCAGAAGCTCACCAAGCCGTACGCCGGCATCGACGTGCAGGACCGTGACGAGTACGTGGCGAGCGTCGCCCAGGGCGTGGACCAGTTCCTGGTCCTCGTGTACCTGCTGCTCTTCCTGGCCATCGTGATCGCCGTGATCGGCATCGCCAACACCCTGGCGCTGTCGGTGCACGAGCGGACCCACGAGCTCGGGCTGCTGCGAGCGGTCGGCGAGACCCGACCGCAGGTGCGATCGATGGTGCGCTGGGAGTCGGTGATCATCGCCGTCTTCGGAGCGCTGGGCGGCCTCGGCGTCGGCGTGTTCCTCGGCTGGGCGCTCGTGTCGGCGGCGTCGAGCGGCGACCTCGCGGTGTTCGCGGTCCCGCCGGTGCGGCTCGCGGTGATCGTGGGCATCGCCTGGCTGGCGGCGATCTGGGCCGCCCGCCGCCCGGCCAAGCGGGCCGCTCGCCTCGACGTCCTGAAGGCGATCTCCACGGACTGACCTCCCACCCCCCGATCCGCCCGGGTCCCCTGCCTTTTCTGTCAGGGGGCCCGGGTAGGGTCGCGTCAGCGCTTCGGCGGCCGGCGGTACGGCCCCTCCCGGAAGGTCGATCGGGAGGCCCCGATGTCCAAGCTCGCCGTCGTCTCGTCGGCCACCGTCCTCGGCGTCGAGGGCCGAGCCGTCCGCGTCGAGGTCCACGTCGGCCAGGGTCTGCCCGCCTTCACCATCGTCGGCCTGCCCGACGCGGCGTGCCGCGAGGCCCGCGACCGGGTGCGGGCGGCCATCGCCACGAGTGGCCTGTCGTGGCCGCTGCAGCGCATCACCGTCAACCTCGCACCGTCGTCACTTCGCAAGGTCGGTGGCGGCCTCGACCTCGCGATCGCGATCGGCGTGCTGGTGGCCGACGACAAGGTGGGCGCCGCTGCGGTCACCGGCATGGGCTTCGTCGGCGAGCTGGGCCTCGACGGGACGGTCCAGCCGGTTGCGGGCACGGTCCCCCTCGTCGACGCGCTGGACGCCGATGTGGTCGTCGTCGCCCGCGACAGCGCGGAGGAGGCTCGGCTGGTCGACCGACACGTGGTGCGTCCCGTCTCGACCCTCACCGAGCTGGTGAAGGCGCTGAAGGGGGAGGAGCCGTGGCCGGAGCACCCACGGCCGGCGTCGCCCCCCGGGCCACCACCGGTGCCGGACCTCACCGACGTGCGCGGCCAGCCCGTGGCCCGGCACGCGCTCGAGCTGGCCGCCGCCGGCGGGCACAACCTGCTCTTCGTCGGTCCGCCGGGCGCCGGCAAGACGATGCTCGCCCAACGCCTGCCGGGCATCCTGCCGCCGCTCACCCCGGAGGAAGCGCTGCTCACCACCCGCGTCCACTCGGCGGCGGGCCTCATCCGCCCGGGCTTCGGTCTGGTCGCCGCCCCGCCGTTCCGGGCGCCGCACCACTCGTCGTCGATGGTGTCGCTCGTCGGTGGAGGCACCGCGACGATGCGACCGGGCGAACTGAGCCTCGCAGCCGGTGGCGTGCTCTTCCTCGACGAGCTCGGCGAGTTCCAGCCGTCCGCGCTCGACGCGTTGCGCCAACCGATCGAGGAAGGTTGCGTCCGGGTCAGCCGGGCCCGGGCCACGATCACGCTGCCGGCCCGCTTCCTGCTCGTCGCCGCGATGAACCCGTGCCCCTGCGGCCAGGGCGGCCCGGGGGAGTGCACGTGCACCGACACGGCCCGCCTCCGCTACCGCCGCCGGCTGTCCGCGCCGCTGCTCGACCGGTTCGACCTGCGGGTCGACGTGGCCCGGCCCGACGTCGACGAGCTGCTCCGGGGGCGGGGCGGTGAGCCCAGCGCCACCGTGCGGGAGCGGGTGTTGGCGGCCCGGGCGCGGGCCGCAGCGCGCGGCGTCACGAGCAACGCCCGCCTGCCCGCCGAGCGCCTGGAGACCGAGGCACCGCTCACGCCGGGTGCGCTCACAATGATCGAGACGTCGCTGCGGCAGGGCCGCCTGAGCGCACGTGGTCTCGCCCGCATCCGCCGGGTGGCGTTGACCGTCGCCGATCTGGCCGGGCTCGAGGGCCCGCTGCGCGCCGAGGAGATCGGCCAGGCGCTCGCGCTCCGCCAGGATCCGATGCCGCTCGATCGGGCGGTCGCGTGAGCCCGCCGTCGCTGCCCGGTGCGGCCTGGCTCACCGCCCTGGCCGGGCTGCCGAAGATGGGTCCGGCGCGGTTGCTCGCGATCAGCCTGGTGTACGAGCCGGCCGAGGCGTGGCAGGCGGTGGCCACCGGCCAGGTGCTCCGCCGGCCCGAGCTGGTCGAGCGGATGGGCCCGTCGCCGCAGGTGGTCGCTGAGGGCTGGCAACGGGCTGCCGCTCGCGTGGACGTGGAGGCGACGTGGGCCGATCACGCCGACATCAGCGTCGCGGCGCGCGGCGACGCGGCATACCCGGCCGCGCTGGTCGACGACCTCGAGCCGCCGGCGGTCGTGTTCACACGTGGCGCGCCCGTCCTCGACGGGACGCCTCGGGTCGCCGTGGTCGGCACCCGGAGGTGCACGCGCTACGGGTTCGACGTCGCCGGCGAGCTCGGTCGCGAGCTCGCGGCGGCCGGCATGCAGGTGGTGTCCGGCCTGGCCCTCGGCATCGACGGTGCCGCCCACCAGGGTGCGCTCGACGCGGCCGCCGCACCGCCGGTCGCAGTGGTGGGCAGCGGGGTGGACGTCGTGTACCCGCAACGGCACCGGCGGCTGTGGGAGCAGATCGCCGCAGCCGGTTCGATCCTCTCCGAGTGCCCGCTCGGCACGCCGCCGGAGGCGTGGCGGTTCCCGGCCCGCAACCGGATCATCGCCGCGCTGGCGGACGCGGTGGTCGTCGTGGAGTCAGCCGGATCGGGAGGTTCGATGTACACGGTCGAGGAGGCGCTGGCCCGCGATCGGCCGGTGCTCGCGGTGCCGGGTTCCGTGCAGTCGCGTGCGTCGGCCGGCACCAACAAGCTGCTGGCCGAGGGAGCCGGCGTGGTGCGCGACGCGAACGACGTGCTGGCCGCCATGGGTCTGCCGCAGCGGCCCCGGCGACGCGCTCGGAAGGACGCCGCGCCACGCGCCGGTCCTGCCGGCGCGGTGCTCCGCGCGCTGCGGGCCGGCCCGGGCACGCTCGACTCGCTGACCAGCGCCACCGGGCTGGCGCTCGGCCCGCTGTCGGTCGCGGTCGCCGAGCTCGAGGCGGCCGGATGGGTCTCCCGCCACGGCCTGTGGCTCGAACGAACGAAGCCGGCCCGATGAGGCGCGGTCGGGTTCTGTGCACCGATCCGGCCCGGGACGGGCGTGATGGGTACACGGAAGGCCCGGTGCCCGTCGACCAACATGGGCTCGGTGGCCTGGTACGTCGAGGACTTCTGCGGCTCGCTCACCGCGGCCGCGCCGGCGACGGTCAACGCGTACCGCACCGACATCGAGGGCTTCGTCACGTGGGCCGAGCGGCTCGGCCTCGAGGGTCCCGATGGCGTGGAGCGGCTGACGCTGCGCCGCTGGGTCGCGTACCTCTCGACGCGGAACTACGCCCGCCGCAGCGTCGCCCGGAAGGCAACGTCGCTGCGTCGCTACTTCGGGTGGCTGGCCCGCACCGGACGAATCCCGGCCGACCCCTCGCTGGGGCTGCAGGTGAAGGGCGGGGGAGGCCGGCTCCCGGAGGTCCTCGGCCAGCACCACCTGGAGGCGATGCTCGACCCGGACCGCGCGACCGGGCCGTCCGGCGGTCGCGATCCGCGAGAGGTGGCGCTGGCGTGGCGCGACCTCGCGGTGATCGAGCTGCTCTACGGCAGCGGGCTGCGGGTGGGCGAGCTGTGCAGCCTGCGGGCCGACGACGTCGACCTCGACCGGAGCCGCGCGACGGTGATGGGCAAGGGGTCGAAGGCGCGGGTGGTCCCGCTCAGCGGGCCGGCCGTCTCCGCGCTCGGGTCGTGGCTGCGGTCGGCGCCGGATGCGGGGCCGTCGCCGAAGGGCGGGTTCCTGTTCCCGAACCGTCGTGGCAACCCGCTCACCCCGCGCGACGTGCGGCGGATCATCGACACCCGGGCCCCCGTACCGACCCACCCGCACGCGCTGCGCCACACGTTCGCGACGCACCTGCTCGACGGCGGGGCCGACCTGCGGGCCGTGCAGGAGCTGCTCGGCCACGCCGACCTGGGGACCACGCAGATCTACACGCACGTCAGCCGCGAGCGGCTCCGCCAGGTCGTCGCCTCGTCGCATCCGCGGGGCTAGCGGCGGTCCTCGCCGCGCTCGTGACGGGCGCGGCGGCGGGTGCGGCGACCCACGTCCACTACGAGCCGCCCACCGACGCGCCGGTCATCGACCCGTTCCGGCCGCCTCCAGGGCCCTACGCGGCCGGCAACCGCGGCATCGAGTACCGCACGGTGCCCGGCAGCCCGGTTCGTGCGGCGGCCGACGGGCGGGTCACGTTCGCCGGCGCGATCGCCGGGTCCCTCTACGTCACGCTGCTGCACGCGGACGGGATCCGCACCAGCTACTCGTACCTCGCCTCCATCGCGGTCGGGCCGGGCGAGGCGGTGCGCCTCGGCCAGCCGGTGGGCACGGCCGGGTCGAGGCTGCACGTCGGCGCCCGGCGGGGCGACACCTACATCGACCCGGCCACGCTGTGGTCGCGTGGGCCTCCCCGGGTGCGCCTCGTCCCGCTCGACGGCGGTCCGCCCGAGCCGGCGACGCACGAGGCGCGCCCGCCGGCGCCACGCGCATCGGTTCCGCAGCGGCCGACGAGCGCCGGTCGGGGCTGGCGACGGTTCGCCCGGTGGTTGGCGTGAGCCGGGTCCCGCTACGCTGGTCCGTCGGTTCCGGCGCCGCCGGACCAGTCACCACCGCCCGGGTCCATCCCCGGTCGCCCGGCAACGGGCGCCGGATCCGGGTCTCGTCGAACCGTGGGAAAGGATGCGCGCGTGGATCAGCCCGTCGTGACCATGAAGCAGCTGCTCGAGGCAGGTGTCCACTTCGGGCACCAGACCCGGCGCTGGAACCCGAAGATGAAGCGGTTCATCTACGGGGATCGTGGCGGCATCTACATCATCGACCTCCAGCAGACGCTGGGCCGGATCGAGGTGGCCTACTCCTTCGTCCGCGACCTCGTGTCCGAAGGCGGCACCGTCCTCTTCGTGGGCACCAAGAAGCAGGCCCAGGACCCGATCCAGGGCTACGCCGAGAAGTGCGGCATGCCCTACGTGAACGAGCGCTGGCTCGGCGGCATGCTCACCAACTTCGAGACCATCTCGAAGCGGGTCGGCAAGATGCAGGAGTACCGGCGCATGCGCGACTCGGGCGAGTTCGAGGCCATGCCCAAGAAGGAAGCGCTCCTGATCAGCCGCGAGCTCGGCAAGCTCGAGCGCAACCTCGGCGGCATCCGCCAGATGGAGAAGCGGCCCGACGCGGTGTTCGTGCTCGACACCAAGAAGGAGCACATCGCGGTCACCGAGGCGAACAAGCTCGGCATCCCGCTCGTCGCCGTGGTCGACACCAACTGCGACCCCGACGTCATCCAGTACGTCATCCCCGGCAACGACGACGCGATCCGCTCCGGCACCCTGATGTGCCGGATCGTCGCGGACGCGGTCGACGAGGGCCGGCTCATCGCCTCCAAGCGCGGTGGCAACGGCGCCGGCCCGGCCGTGCGCTCCGCCGAGGAGGAGGCGCGGGTCGCCTCCGAACAGGCCGAGGCCCGCCGGCAGGCGGCTGCCCAGGCGGCCGAGCGCGAAGCGCGCGTCGCCGCCGGCAAGCCCGCTGCGCCCCGGATCCCGCCGCCCCCGCCGGTCGACGAGACCCCGGTCACCGAGCCCGCGCCGGCTGCGGACCCGGCCACCGAGCAGGCCGAGGTCGCCGACGAGGTCGATGCCACCCCCGGCGCCACCGAGGTGCCGGCCGAAGCCACCACGGAAAGCTGAACATGGCTGACTTCACTGCCAAGGACGTCCAGGAGCTGCGCAAGGCGACCGGCGCCGGGATGATGGACGCGAAGCGCGCCCTCACCGAGAACGGCGGCGATCCCTCCGCGGCGGCCAAGTGGCTGCGCGAGCAGGGTCTCGCCAAGGCGCAGACCCGCGAGGGCCGGGACAACACACAGGGCGCCGTTGCGGTGTCGACCACCGACAACGTCGCCGCCGTCGCGGAGCTCAAGAGCGAGACCGACTTCGTCGCCAAGTCCGATCAGTTCACGTCGCTCGTGCAGGAGATCGCGGCGCTGGTGGCGGCCAAGGGCGAGGACGCAGCCGGCGAGAAGGCCGATGCGATCGACGACCTCAAGGTCGTGCTGAAGGAGAACATCGCGCTCGGCCAGGTCGTGCGGTTCGAGGCGGCCGACGGCAACGTCGTCGACACCTACATCCACCGCCAGGACGGGCGGGGCGTGAACGGCGTGCTCGTCGAGCTGGCCGGCGGCTCCAAGGACCTCGCCCACGAGATCGCCGTGCAGATCGCCTTCACCCGGCCCGCCTATCTCAACCGCGACGACGTGCCCGAGGCCGAGGTGGCCGAGGAGCGCTCGACGCTCGAGAACATCACCCGCGCCGAGGGCAAGCCCGAGGCTGCGCTCGGCAAGATCGTCGACGGCCGCCTCACCGGTTGGTTCAAGGAGCGGGTGCTCCTCGAGCAGAACTACGTGAAGGACGAGAAGCAGACGATCAACGACCTCCTCGGCGGCGCGCAGGTCGTGCGGTTCGCCCAGGTCTCGATCGGCGGCTGAGGGCCGGTCGACGGTGGGAGGCGCACGCTGGCGACGGGTGGTCCTCAAGCTCTCCGGTGAGGCGTTCGCCGGCAAGGAGGGCCACGGCATCGACGGCGACATCGTCCGCCGGCTCGCGCAGGAGATCGTCGACGTCCGGCGCGACCTCGAGGTCGACATCGCGGTCGTCGTCGGCGGCGGCAACATCTGGCGGGGCATGACCGGCGCCGGCCACGGCATGGACCGGGCCCAGGCCGACCAGATGGGCATGCTGGCCACGGTCATCAACGGCCTCGCGCTGCAGGACACGCTCGAGCAGCTCGGCCAGCCGACCCGCGTGCAGTCGGCGGTCCGCATGGAGCAGATCGCCGAGCCCTACATCCGCCGGCGGGCGATCCGCCACCTCGAGAAGGGCCGGGTCGTCATCCTCGCCGGCGGTCTCGGCAGCCCGTTCTTCACGACCGACACGCCGGCCGCGCTGCGCGCCGCGGAGCTCTCCGCGGAGGCGGTGCTCAAGGGCACCCACTCCGGCGTCGACGGCGTCTACACGGCGGACCCGAAGCTCGACCCGACCGCGACCAAGCTCGACGAGGTCACGTACCTCGAGGTGATCAACAAGGGCCTCAACGTGATGGACATCACCTCCATCACGTTCTGCATGGACAACCACCTCCCGATCGTCGTGTTCAACGTGCTCACCGAGGGCAACCTGCGCCGTGTCCTCGAAGGAGAGGACTCAGTCGGTACCCTGGTGCGATGACTGCACCCGCTGCGTCCCTCCGGCGGTAGACCGCCTGTGAGCAGCGAGATGGTCGACCTCGTCCTCGAGGAGGCGACCGAGAAGATGGCCAAGGCCGTCGGGCACGCCCGGGCCGAGTTCGCGGGTGTGCGCACCGGCCGAGCGGCGCCGCAGCTGATCGAGAAGCTGGCCGTCGACGTGTACGGCGCGGAGGTCCCCCTGCAGCAGGTGGCCAACATCAGCGTCCCCGAGGCGCGCATGCTCGTCGTCAGCCCGTACGACAAGACGTCGATGGGCTCGATCGAGAAGGCGATCCGCAACTCCGACCTCGGGCTGAACCCGAGCAGCGACGGCCAGGTGATCCGGCTCAACTTCCCGCCGCTCACCGCCGAGCGTCGCAAGGACCTCGTGCGGCTGGTCAAGCACATGGCCGAGGAGGGCAAGGTGGCGGTCCGCAACGTGCGCCGCGCCGCCCGCCACGACCTCGACCAGCTCGAGCACGACGGCGACCTCTCGAAGGACGAGCTCCAGCGAGCCGAGAAGGACCTGGACAAGCTCACCCACGCGCAGGAGGCGGAGATCGAATCGGCGCTCCAGCACAAGGAGCAGGAGCTGCTCGCGGATTGATGCTCACCAGAGGAGGCCCGAGGTGAACGACGAGCTCGGTAGACCCGAAGACGATCGGCCCGGTGACCCCACGGAGGGCGTGCGGATCATCGGCGCTGAAGAGGCCGCCGAGGCGCTCGAGCGCGGTGATGTCGCCTCTCGCCGCGGCGACGACGAACCGCGGTTCGGCGACCGCCCGAAGCCGCCACCGGTCGGGCCCAAGCCCGCGCTGCGGTTCCCGCTCGGCGCCGACGACCCGGCCGAGCTGGACGCCGTGCGTCCGGCGAGCAGCGGTGGGTTCGACCCGATCACCGGGCTCGGTGGCCGGGGCGGTCAGCGCTTCGACCCGATGCCGGATCCGGACAGCATCGACGACGAGCCGATCGTCATCGAGGACGACTACGCCCTCGACCACGACGATCCGACGCTCGACGAACCGTCGCCCTCGTCGATCGACCTGACCGACGAGCCGCAGGCCGATCTGTTCTCGAGCGACGGCGCGGCCGAGCCCGGCGACGAGCCGGCCCCCGTCGAGCTGCCGCACTGGAGCGACCCGCCGACCGGTGAGGTCCCCGAGGTCCTCGCGTCGGGCGACTCCGACGACCTCGACGCGTGGTCGTCGTTCGCGACGAGCTCGCCCCGCTGGCGCGACAGCGACCGCGACTGGGACGACGAGTCGGTCCACGAGATCTTCGCCACCGAGGAGACGGGCTGGCGGGTCGGTGCGATGGACGACTCGAGGCCCGCGCCCGACGAGGTGTACTCCTTCGACGAGGTCGGCGCGGAGCCCGAGGCCAACCTCACCGACTTCGACCACGGGCCGGACCTCGGCTTCGAGCCCGAGTGGTCCGAGGAGGTCGAGGACGAGGTGCCGGCGGGCGCGGGCCCACGGCCCCGCCGCCGGGTTCAGCCTCGCCGCAACCCGGTCGCCGAGTACGCGAGCGGCGCGTCCGGCTACGCACCGCCGGTGAGCTCGGGCCGCGACATGCAGGCCGCGGTGGCCTGGGGCGTCGGGCTCGTCCTGGTCGGCCTGATCGCCTTCAAGCTGGGCACCGCCGTCACGATGGCGCTGGTCGTCGCGCTGCTCACGATCTGCTCGTTCGAGTTCTTCAACGCCGTGCGCCGGGCCGGGTTCCAGCCGGCGACCCTGCTCGGCAACGTGGCCATCTTCTTCGCACCCCTCGCGGTGTACTGGCGGGGCACCGCTGCGTTCCCCCTCCTGGTCGCGCTCACGGTCATGGCTGCGCTCGGCTGGCACCTCGTCGGCGCCGACGGTGATGCCCGGGTCATCGAGAGCGTGGGCGTGACCCTGCTCGGCGTCGCCTGGATCGGCGGCCTCGGGTCCTTCGCCGCGCTCATGCTGCGGGGCCGCGACGGCGTCGGCTTCCTCATCGCCGCGGTGCTGGCCACCGTGGCCTACGACGTCGGCGCGCTCTTCGTCGGCCGCAGCGTCGGCGAACGTCCGCTGTCAGAGGCCAGCCCGAACAAGACGGTCGAGGGGCTGGTCGGCGGCATGCTCGTCGCGCTGCTCGCCACCCTCGCGGTGTTCGGCGTCTTCGGCCTGCACCCGTTCGACTCGCTCGGCGACGCGTTCATCATCGGGCTCGCCGCCGCGATCGCCGCTCCCATCGGCGACCTGTGCGAGTCGCTGCTGAAGCGGGATCTCGGCGTGAAGGACATGGCCGCCACCCTCCCGGGCCACGGCGGCTTCCTCGACCGGTTCGACGCGATGCTCTTCGTGCTGCCGTTCGTGTTCTACGCCGCGGTCGCCTTCCACCTCGGCCCGTTCAGCGTTTGACCACCACCGTCGCGCTGGCCGGGTCGACCGGTTCGATCGGCACCCAGACCATCGACGTCGTCGAAGCCGAACCCGAGCGCTTCCGCATCGTCGCCCTCGGCGCGAGCGGTCGCGACGTGGCGAGCCTCGCCGCCCAGGCAGCCCGCATCCGCCCGTCGGTCGTCGCGGTGAGCGACGGCTCCCGGCTCGACGAGCTGAAGGCTGCGCTCCCGTCCTGCGAGCTGCGCCTGGGGGAGGAGGGTCTGGCCAGCCTGGGGGCCGAGGCCGACGTGTGCGTGAACGGCGTGGTCGGCTTCGCAGGCCTGCGGGTCACGCTGGCCACGCTCTCGGCCGGGCGCCGCCTCGCGCTGGCGAACAAGGAGTCGCTGATCGCCGGTGGCCCGGTGGTCGCCGGGGTCCGCCGCACCCCGGGCGCCGAGCTCGTGCCGGTCGACAGCGAGCACTGCGCGGTGCACCAGTGCCTCGCGTCGGCCCCCGATCGAGAAGGGCGTGGCGCGGATCGGGTGCAGCGCATCGTCCTCACCGCCAGCGGTGGCCCGTTCCGCGGCCGCACCCGTGCGGACCTGCAGTCGGTCACGGTCGACGAGGCCCTGGCCCACCCGACGTGGAAGATGGGCCCGAAGATCACGGTGGACTCGTCGACCCTGATGAACAAGGGCCTCGAGGTGATCGAGGCCCACGAGCTGTTCGGGGTCGACTACGACCACATCGACGTCGTCGTCCACCCGCAGTCGATCGTGCACTCGATGGTCGAGTTCACCGACGGGGCCACCATCGCCCAGCTGTCCAACCCCGACATGCGGCTGCCCATCGGCTACGCGCTGGCGTGGCCCGACCGCATCGGCACGGCGTTCGGCCGGCTCGACTGGGCCGAGGTCGGCCGGCTCGACTTCGAGCCCCCCGATCTCGAGGCGTTCCCGTGCCTCGGGCTGGCCTACGAGGCCGGCCGGATCGGCGGCACCGCGCCGGCCTGGCTCAACGCGGCCAACGAGGAAGCGGTGGCCGCCTTCCTCGACGGGGCGATCCGCTGGATCGACATACCCGACGTCCTCGAAGCGGTCCTCTCCCGGCATGATGGAGGGCGAGCCGAGACGGCCGACGACATCGTCGACGCCGACGCCCGGGCTCGTGAGGCAGCCCGCCGGGCCCTCGCCGCTCGCTGAGAGGACCCCGTGACCGCCACCGATCACCACCCACCGGGCGCTCCGCCGGACGTCGAGCCCGACGCGGCCCCGAGCGCGAGCAGCTCCTGGCTCCGGGCGGCGGTCGTGGTCGGGCTGGTGGTGGTCCTCACCGCCAAGTTCGGGCTGCTCGCCCTGCTGATCCTGGCCGGGTTGCTGGTGTCGATCACCCTGCACGAGCTCGGCCACTACATCGCGGCGAAGCGGTCGGGGATGCTGGTCACCGAGTTCTTCCTCGGCTTCGGGCCCCGCATCTGGTCGACCCGCCGGGGCGAGACCGAGTACGGGCTCAAGGCCATCCCTGCGGGCGCCTACGTCCGCATCGTCGGCATGCACAACCTCGAGGAGGTGCCGTCCGACGAGGAGGCCCGCACCTACCGGCAGGCCACGTTCCCCCGGCGGCTCGCCACGATCCTGGCCGGCGTCACGATGAACGCGATCATCGCCCTGGTCCTCATCTACGTGATGCTGGCCGGCGTCGGCGTCGCAGGCGGCCGCATCCTCCCCGACGCGCCGAAGCTCCACTCCGTGGTCGACGAGGTGTTCGGCGGCTCGCCTGCCGCGGCGGCGGGGCTCCAGAAGGGCGACCGCATCATCCGGCTCGACGGCGTGGCGGTCCGCGACTTCGACACCCTGCGCAGGACCACGCAGACCCGGATGGGTCACACCGTCCCGCTGATCTACTCGCGTGACGGTCACCTGCACACGACGACGATCACGCCCGGCAGCTACACGGTGACCGACGACGGCAGCAAGGGATGCGGCATCGGCGTGAGCGCGGTCGACCCCGAGCAGCCGACCGAGCGGGTCAACCCGGTCGCCGCGGTGCCCCGCAGCTTCGTCGAGCTCGGCCGGGTCACCGGGATGACCGTCCAGGGCCTCGGCCGCCTGTTCAGCCCGAAGGGCCTCACCGACTACGGCCACCAGGTGATCGACGCGTCCGAGGGCGGCGACCACGCCACGCCGAAGTGCGTGCCGGTCGCGCCGACCAAGGCCACCGGCACGCCGGCCGCCCCCAACCGCCTGCTGTCGGTCGTCGGGCTCTTCCAGATCGGGACGTCGGCCAAGAGCGCCGAGCTCCTGCTCGTGCTGTTCGCCGGGCTCAACATCACGCTCGTCGTCGTCAACCTGATCCCGCTGCTGCCCTTCGACGGCGGCCATGCGGCGATCGCGATCTACGAGCGGATCCAGGAGCGGCGCCGTCGCCTGAAGGGCCGCTACTTCGTCGACGTCGCCAAGCTGCTGCCCCTCACCTACGTCGTCGTGGCCGTGCTGTTCCTGTTGTTCGTGAGCTCGATCTACCTCGACATCGCGTCGCCGATCACGCAGTGAACCGATGATCGTCACCACCACGCACGAGCGCCGCCCCACCCGCCAGATCACCCTGGCCCACCCGACCAACCCGGTCGTGGTCGGTGGCGACGCGCCGGTGTCGGTGCAGTCGATGACGATCACCAAGACGGCCGACGTCGACGGCACCCTCGCCCAGATCTACGCGCTGTACGCAGCGGGGGCCGACATCGTCCGCTGCACCTGCAACGACCTCGAGGCGGCCGAGGGGCTCGCCCGGATCGTGCCCCGCTCGCCGGTGCCGGTGGTGGCCGACATCCACCACCAGTACAAGTTCGCGCTGGCCGCCCTCGAAGCAGGGGTCCACTGCCTGCGGCTGAACCCGGGCAACATCCGCCGGCCCGAGCACATCAAGCTCGTCGCGCAGGAGTGCAAGGACCGGGCGGTGCCGGTGCGCATCGGCGTGAATGGCGGCTCGCTGGATCCCAAGCTGTACGAGAAGTACGGCGGGGTCACTCCCGAGGCGATGGTCGAGTCGGCCGAGATCGAGCTCGCGCTGTTCGCCGAGGTCGACTTCGACGACGTGAAGATCTCGGTGAAGGCGTCGAGCGTGCCGCTGATGATCGACGCGTACCGCCTGCTCTCCGAGCGCACCGACCACCCGCTGCACCTCGGGGTCACCGAGGCCGGTCCGCCCCCCGCCGGGCTGATCAAGGCGACCGCCGGCATCGCGACGTTGCTCGCCGAGGGCATCGGCGACACGATCCGCTACTCGCTGACCGCCGATCCGGTCGAGGAGGCCCGCGCCGGTCGCCAGCTGCTCGAGGCCATGGGCCTGCGCGAGCGCAAGAACATCGACCTCATCGCGTGTCCGAGCTGCGGTCGGGCCGAGATCGACGTCATCGACGTCGCGAAGCGGGCGCAGGAGGCGTTCGGGGATCGGGAGATCCCGCTGCAGGTGGCGGTCATGGGGTGCGTGGTCAACGGGCCCGGCGAGGCGAAGGACGCCGACCTCGGGATCGCGGCCGGTCGCCAGAAGGGCCACCTGTTCGTGAAGGGCACGAACGTCGCTGTCGTCCCCGAGGACGAGATGGTGCCGGCGCTCGTCGAGTGGGCCGAGTTCATCCACGAGCACGGGGTCGAGGCCGCGATCGCGCGGGCCGACACGGCGAAGGCGGCGCGCGAGGCCGAGCGCGACCGGGCCAAGCTGCTGGCCGAGCAGGGCGACGACGCCAACGCCAGCGAGCAGAAGGTCGAGCTGATCCACAAGCGCGTGGACAGCTGACGGCAGCTGGCGGAGGTCAGTCGGACATCGCGGAGACGGCGAACGCGACGCCGGCACCGATGCCCAGGATCGTGAAGATCCAGATCAGCACCCTCACCCACGTCGGCTGCGTCTTGACCTTGTCGATCTTCGCCTTCCGCTTCGCGTAGGCCAGCAGCCGCTCGGCCCACGACACCTCCTGGGCGAGGATGCCGAGCCCGATGAGGATGAGCACGATGCCCGGCCCGGGCAGGACGAGCGCAGCGAGCCCGGCCAGCGTGATGATCGTGCCGACCGTGATGAGGACGATGCGCAGGACGATGTTGTGCTTCGCCCGCCCCGGCGTCGACTCCCGCTGACCGGTCTCGTACTCGGCCTCGAGCGCGGCGTCGCCGAACCGTTCGCGCCGACGGTCCTGTCGATCGCTCATCCCGGTCCGGCCTTCGTGTACCGGGTGCCCTCCGGATCGACGGCCCACGGCGCCGCGTCTTCCCAGCGGTCCTCGTAGACGAGCTCCTGCATCGGGCGCCGGCGGACCGGGCCGTGGTGGCCTTCGGGCCGGCCGAGCGGGATCGTCGCCGCGACCAGCACGTCGTCGGGGATGCCGAGCAGGGCCTTGAGCTGGGTCTCGACCGGCGCGTGCCAGATCGTCATCACCCCGCCGTAGCCGAGGGCGCGCGCGGCGAGCAGCAGGTTCTGGCAGGCCGGGTACACCGACGCGCCCTCGGTCGGCATCGGCGCCCGGTAGCGCTGCAGGCAGGCGAGGACCACGACCGGGGTGTCCGCGAACGTGTCGACGAACCGGTCCATCGTACGGGCCATGCGCGCCTTCGGCGAGCTCTCGTCCCGGCCCGATCCGGCGTCGTAGCCGTCCTGCTCGCGCTTCGCCCTCCAGATGCCCTGGAAGCCGTCGGC
The DNA here is from genome assembly GCA_019247975.1 of Acidimicrobiia bacterium. Taxonomy (GTDB): domain Bacteria; phylum Actinomycetota; class Acidimicrobiia; order Acidimicrobiales; family Iamiaceae; genus JAFBAD01. Next base: position 2,371 of record JAFBAD010000015.1, on the reverse strand, counting down.
CAGCAGCGCCTTCGCCTCCTTCGCCACCGGGCTGTCGCGCAGCACGACGAAGCGGAACGGCTGGCGGTTCGAACCCGACGGCGCCCGCGTCGCGGCGAAGAGGATGGCGGCCAGGTCGTCCTCGGGGATGGGCTCGGGCCGGTACCGCCGGATGGCCCTGGTCGTGCAGATCCCCTCGAGCAGATCGACCATCCCGGGAGGGTACGCGCCGGCCGCCGGTACCGGATTCGGTTCTGAGTGCAGATCGGGCCCATGACGGGCGAGATCTGCACTCAGAACGTGCTCAGACGGCGTGGCGGAACGAGACGCTGATGCGCGGGCCGACCGGCTTGGCCGTCTTCGGGATCGAGTGCTGCCACGTGCGCTGGCACGAGCCGCCCATGACGAGGAGGTCGCCGGCGGCAGGGTCGAACGCGACGGAGGCGCCGCCGCCCTTGGGGCGCAGCCGGAACCGACGGGTGGCCCCCAGCGTCAGGACCGCGACGACGGCCTCGGGCTTCGTGCGCAGCACGCGATCGCCGTGCCAGGCGACCGAGTCGGTACCGGTCCGGTAGAGGTTGGCGCCGACCGACGTGAACTCGTGGCCGTACCGGTCGGTCAGCGCGTCGGCCGCCTCGCCGATGACCGGAGGCAGGGCAGCGTCGTGGGGCCCCGCCGCCCAGCGGGCCGACAGGCGCGGCGACGGCATGAGCTGGCCGTACATCGGCAGCTCGTGCGCGGCCCAGGGCGCGGCTGCGAGGACCGCCTCGAACAGCGCGTCCGCGCCGTCGAGGAAACCCGGCACCAGCTCGACCCATGCGTCGTCGGCCAGCTCGGTCCGGATCGCGCGGTCGAACCCGCCGACCGCGGGGATCCCGCCGTCGAGGAGGCTCGGCTGCCACGTGGTCACGTCGCTCCAGTGTACGGGAACACCTGTTCGGTGCGGCTCGTGCACATCTGCGGGCGCGGTCCGCACGACTGCACAACCCTGCCGGGGGACCGACCCACCCGCCGGTACGATCGCCCGCCATGCCCAAGCCTGCGGTCCTCACCTCTCGGGCCGACGACTTCCCCCGTTGGTACCAGGACGTCGTCGCCAAGGCGGAGCTGGCCGACAACGGTCCGGTCCGGGGCACGCAGGTGATCCGGCCGTACGGGTACGCGCTGTGGGAGCGCATGCAGGCCGAGGTCGACGCCCGCATCAAGGTCGCCGGGGCGCAGAACGTCTCGTTCCCCCTCTTCATCCCGCAGAGCTACCTGCAGAAGGAGGCCGAGCACGTCGAGGGGTTCAGCCCCGAGCTGGCGGTCGTGACCGTGGCCGGGGGCAAGGAGCTCGAGGAGCCGGTCGTCGTCCGGCCCACCAGCGAGACCGTGTTCGGCGAGTACATGGCGAAGTGGGTGCAGAGCTACCGCGACCTGCCGCTGCTGCTGAACCAGTGGTGCAACATCGTGCGCTGGGAGCTGCGACCCCGCCTCCTCCTCCGATCGACCGAGTTCCTCTGGCAGGAGGGCCACACCGTCCACGCCACCGCCGAGGACGCCGCGACCTACGCGCTCCGGATCCTCCACGACGTGTACCGCGACTTCATGGTCGGCGTGCTGGCGATGCCCGTCTACATCGGGCGCAAGACCGCCAAGGAGCGCTTCGCCGGCGGCATCAACACGCTCACGTGCGAAGCGGTCATGGCCGACGGCAAGGCGCTGCAGATGGGCACCAGCCACGAGCTCGGACAGAACTTCGCGCGGGCCTTCGAGATCGACTTCCTCGACGCGGAGGGCTCCCAGCAGCTCGCGTGGACCACGTCGTGGGGCGTGTCCACCCGCATGCTCGGCGGGCTGATCATGGCCCACGGCGACGACAACGGCCTGCGGATCCCACCGCGCCTCGCGCCGATCCAGGCGGTGGTCCTGCTCGTGCGCGACGAGGACGGGGCCGGGGAGCGGGCCCACCTGATCGCCGAGTCGCTCCGCACCTCCGGGGTGCGGGTGGAGCTCGACGCCCGCACCGACACGAGCTTCGGCCGGCGGGTCACCGACTGGGAGCTGAAGGGCGTGCCCCTCCGGGTCGAGGTCGGCCCGCGAGACCTGGCGAACGAGCAGGCCACGCTGGTCCGCCGGGACACCGGCGAGAAGACCCAGATGCCGCTGTCCGGGCTGTCGGGAGCGGTCGGCGACGCCTTGGAAGCGGCCCAGTCGGACATGCTCGCGGCGGCCACCGCCGAGCGCGACGCGCGCACCGTGGACGTGGCCACCCTCGACGAGGCCCGCGAGGCCGGCCAGGAGGGCTTCGCCCGGCTGCCGTGGCGCCTGGTGGGCGATTCCGGGGAGGCCGAGCTGGCCACCGCGGCGATCACGGTCCGCTGCATCCAGCGGGCTGACGGCAGCGTGCCCG
>JAFBAD010000131.1 GCA_019247975.1 Acidimicrobiia bacterium | reverse complement strand
CCGAGGTCACCGCGCTGGCCGCGACCGGCCGGTGCGAGACCGCAGCGCGGCTCGCGGTAGCCGCCTACAAGGCGTACGTCGACCTCCCGGAGCAGGTGGCGATGCCGGGCCCGGGCGTGCACGTGCTCCACCGCATGCATGCGCTGGCCGAGTGCGGGCGCATCGAAGACTCCGCCCGCCTCGCGGCGTCCGGGTACGAGGGCACGCAGGCCAACTCGCCACCGATCTGGCAGATGTGGTGCGCCTACCACCAGGGCCGCAGCGCGCTGCTGGCCGGGCGGGTGCAGACCGCTCGACGCTGGTTGGCCGAGGCGCTCGCCCGCTGCGAGGAGCACGACATCGTCGGACCCCGCCGGCTCGTCCTCTCCGCGCTCGCCACCGCGGCCGCCCTGGGCGGCGACGCCCAGGCGTCCCGAACCGCGTGTCAGCACCTGGACCGGTTGCCGCCCTTCCCCTACTGGGCGGCCGAGCAGGAGCGGGGCCGGGCGTGGTGCCTCGTGGCCGAAGGTGACGCGGCGGGTGCCCGCCGCGTGCTCGCGGACGCCGCGGACCACGCGGCCGCCACCGGGCACCGCAGCGTCGAAGGGTTGCTGCTGCACGACATCGCTCGGCTGGGCGAAGCCCGCTCGGTGGCGGCCCGCCTCGCGGACGTCGCCGCCGGGTGCGAGGGCCGCATGGTGGCGGCCTACGCGGCGCACGCCGACGCGGCCGCGCGTGCTGACGGGAGCGCCCTGGTCGGTGCGGTCGAGCGATTCGAGGAGATGGGGCTCCTGCTGCCGGCGGCGGAGGCCGCGACCGATGCGGCCCGTGCGTTCCGGCGGGCCGGTGAGCAGCGGAGTGCGACGGCGCTCGGCGTCCGCGCCGACGCGCTGGCCGCCCAGTGCGAGGGGGCGACCAGTCCGGCGCTGGCCGATCCGGTCTCGGTGGTCCCGCTCACCGCGCGGGAGCGCGAGATCGCCGTGCTCGCGGCGCGCGGGGTGGCGAGCCGAGAGATCGCCGAGCAGCTGTACCTGTCGGTCCGCACGGTCAACAACCACCTGCAGAACGCCTACGCGAAGCTCGGCGTGTCGAGCCGCAAGGAGCTCGCCGCCGCGCTCGACGACAACTGAGGCCGACCACCTCGGCGCAACATGAGCAACGGTTGCTCATGTGCCAGGGCCCGCTCGAGCGCAGTCTCGAGCCATGCACACCACCCTGATACCGACCAAGGTCCTGGCCCCTGCGGGCGGCGCATCGGTGCAGCTCGACGGCACGGTTGCGCTCGTCGTGGGCGGTGGCCGGGGCCTCGCCCGCACGGTCGCCCGCCGCCTCGCCGCGGCCGGAGCACGGGTCGGCCTGCTCGGCGACCGGTCCCACGAGGCGATCGAGACGGTCCGGCTGATCCGCGCGGCGGGAGGCGTCGCCGAGCTCGCGGTCGCCGACCTCGACAACCGCTGGACGGTCGCTCCGGCCACGGCCCGGCTGCGTGAGCGGCTCGGGGCCGCCGACATCCTCGTCACGCCGACCGACCTGCTCCACGTCGCCCGCTTCGTCCTGCCCGACCAGCTGCAGCGGGGCCACGGGCGGATCGTCGCGATCACCGGTCAGACCGGTGCTCGACGCTGCCGATCGAAGCTCGGCGCCGCGCCGACCGGAGGGGCGCCGTGTGCTGCCCTCGCCGAGATCGCGGCGTGGCACGAGCGGGACGGGATCCGCACCTTCAGCGTCGACCCCGGCCTACCGCCGGTCGGCATGTCGGTGCCCGACCTCCGCCACGGGCACGGCGCCGACCACGACCGGGCCGCCGAGCTGATCCTCCACCTCGCGGCAGGCGACATCGACGAGCTGTCAGGTAGGCACCTGTCGGTGGACGGCTGTCCCAGCCATACCTGACACACGTGTCAGGTACAGTCCGGCCATGCTGCAGCTCGACCAGGTGAAGGTGGGCGACGAGGCGCCGGTGAAGTCCCACACCCTGACCCGCACCGACCTCGTGATGTACGCGGGCGCGTCGGGCGACTTCAACCCGATGCACACCGACGAGGTGGCGGCGAAGGCCGCAGGGTTGCCGAGCGTGTTCGGTCACGGCATGTTCTCGATGGGACTCCTCGGCACCGCGCTCACCGACTACGTCGGCGCCGGCAACCTGCGTCGCTACAAGGTCCGCTTCACCAAGCAGACCTGGCCGGACGAGGAGCTCAGCACCAAGATCGTCGTCACCGGCACCCGCGAGGTGGACGGTGAGAAGCTCGTCGACCTCGAGTGCTCGCTGAGCAACGCGGACGGCGAGGTCAAGGTGGCGGGCGAGGCCGTCGCCGTCGCCGGCTGACCACCCGGCCGCGCCACCCGTGCCCATCCACTACGACAAGCGCGACGACCACATCGTCGTCATCACGATCGACCGGCCCGAGGCCCGCAACTCGCTCGACCTGTACCACTTCCGCGACCTCGCGAAGGCGTGGCGCGACTTCCGCTACGACGACGACGCCTGGCTGGCCATCGTCACCGGTGTGCCGGGTCAGTTCATGAGCGGCGCCGACCTCAAGACCTACATCCCGCAGATCACCGAGCTCGCCAAGGAGATCGGCAAGGGCGAGGTGAAGGAGATCGACGGCTGCCGCCTCGACGACGGCACGCGCGCCGTGCTCCGTGACGTCAAGATCTACAAGCCGATCATCGCTGCGATCGACGGGCCGTGCGTGGCCGGTGGGATGGAGATGCTCGGCGGGGTCGACATCCGCATCGCGACGCCGAACGCGGTGTTCGGCGTGATGGAGCCCAAGCGTGGGCTCTTCGCCGGTGGCGGCACGACCGCTCGCCTGCCGCGGCAGCTCAACTACCCAGCGGCGATGGAGTTCCTCCTGACCGCCGAGGCGTTCCCGGCCAGCCGCGCGCTCGAGCTCGGGCTCCTCAACGAGATCGTCGAGCCCGACGTGCTCATGGAGCGGGCGCTCGAGTGGGCCGCTCGCATCTGCGCGAACGCGCCGGTCGCGGTGCAGGCGACGAAGGAGTCGGTCGTGCGCGGCCTGAGCACCACCCTCGACGAGGCCTACGCGATCGAGGCCGAGCTCTCGAAGCGGGTGTTCGCCACCGAGGACGCGAAGGAAGGGCCGCTCGCGTTCAAGGAGAAGCGGCCGCCGAACTGGCAGGGTCGCTGACGGTGGCCACCGCGGTCGATCCCCGCACGCCGTGCATCATCGGGGTCGCGCAGCGGACGTGGCACCTGGCCGGCGACGAGCAGGCGCCGGAACCGCTGGCGATGCTGACCGAGGTGGTGGCCGCGGCGGCGGCCGACGCCGAGGCGAAGGGCGATGTGCTGCGGGCGGTCGACCTGCTGCGCGTCGTCTACTGCATGAGCTGGCCGTACGACGACCCGCCCGGCCGGCTCGCCGAGGCGCTCGGCATCGAGCCGCGTGATCGCGCCTACACCGGCATCGGCGGCACGGTGCCGCAGCAGACGCTGTGGGGCGACGCGGCGACCGCCATCCTCGAGGGCCGGTCCGACGTCGCAGTCGTCACCGGGGCCGAGGCGCTGGACACCGTCCGCCGCATCAAGAAGGCGGGGGAGCGGCCCGCTTGGTCGTTCCGCGACCCCGAGCGCAAGCCGTTCCCCTACGAGGCGCCGTTCCACCCGTCCGAGGTCGCGCACGAGGTGTTCCAGGCGTGGCTGACGTTCGCGGTGCGCGACATCGCGCGCCGCGGACAGCTCGGCGTCGAGCCCGAGGAGTACCGGCGCCGGATGGGCGAGCTGCTCGCGCCGATGAGTGAGATCGCGGCGACGAACCCGCATGCCTGGTTCCAGGAGGCGCACGACGCGGCCTCGCTCATCACGCCCACACGGGAGAACCGGCTGATCGGGTACCCGTACACGAAGCAGATGGTGTCGATCATGGACGTCGACATGGCCGCTGCGGTCATCGTGGCCAGCCACGAGGCGGCCGACCGGCTCGGGATGCCGCAGGAGCGCCGCGTCTACCTGCGCAGCTCCGCCTACATGCTCGACGCGACGTACGTCGCCGAGCACCCCGACCTCGGACGTTCGCCGGCGATGCACGCGGTGTTCCGCTCGGTGCTCGAGGGCGCCGGTGCCGGCATCGATGACATCGCGCACCTCGACCTGTACTCGTGCTTCGCGTCGTCGCTGCATTTCGCAGCGGACGCGCTCGGGATCGATCTGCTCACGCTCGATCGGCCGCCGACGGTCACCGGCGGCCTCCCGTTCGCCGGGGGAGCAGCCAGCAACTACCTCGCGCACGCGCTGGCGACGATGGTCGGCGTGCTGCGCGAGGACCCGGGCACGCTCGGGCTGGTGTCCGGCGTCGGCATGCACATGACCAAGCACGGCGCCGCGCTGTACTCGACCGAGCCGGGCCCGGTCTCGATCGGGCTCGTGCCCATGCCGGAACCCGAGACCGTGCCGATCGTCGACCACCACGACGGGCCCGCCACCGTCGCCGCGTACTCGGTCGTGCACGGCCGCGACCTCGGCCCGGAGTGGGCGCTGCTGGTGGTCGACCTGCCCGGAGTCGGCGGCGCCCGCGCCTACGCCCGGGTGGAGGACCCCGACGCCCTCGTCGCCCTCGAGGCGGAGGAGTGGGTGGGGCGCACGGTCACGCTCACCACCGACGGCGACCGCAACCGCGCCAGCCTCTGACAGATCGGCACCCGCCGCCTATCCTGCCGCTCGATGAGACGAGCGGTGGTGCTCGTGATCGCGTTGGCGCTGGGGGCCGCAGTGACCGGCATCGGGGGGCCCGCAGACGCGTCCGGCCCCACGGTCGGCCCGGCCCGGGAGGCGGGCCCGGCGATCGACGGGGACACGAACGATGCCGCGACGATCGGCGTCGCGTTCGACGGCACCAACGAGCTCCTCGTGTGGACACGGCTGCAGCCCGGCACTGCGCGCTCCGGCGACATCATGGCGGCGCGGGTCGCACCCGACGGCACCGTGCTGGACCCGGGCGGCTTCGTGGTGGCGGCCACGTCGGCCGACGAGGAGTTCGCAGACGCGAGCTTCGACGGCACGAACTTCATCGTCGCCTGGCAGGCTGGTATCCACCCCAAGGTCAGGGCGGCGCGCATCAGCCCCGCCGGCGTGGTGCTCGATGCGCCGCCGCTGGCGCTCGGTCAGGGCGGCGGGCCCGAGGTGGCCAGCACCTCGACCGGCATCAGCCTCGTCACCTGGGCGGGCACGACCGATTCCGGGGACAGCGACGCGGTCCTCGCGCGTCGGTTGTCGTCGGACGGAGCCGTGCTCGATGCCGCACCGGGGATCGTCCTCGACACGATCGACGCACCGGACAACGCCCTGTACCCGATCGATGCCGCATCGAACGGCGACGGGTTCGTCGTGCTCGAGACGAGCTGCTACCAGTGCCCGGAGTCCTACCAGGGCTCGGTCCGCGCGGTGTCCGCCGACGGGCACAAGGGCGCAGCCGCGAACACGCCGCTCGAGAGCTCGTCGATCGCGTCCAACGGCTCCGACTACCTCCTCGCGGCGAACGTGTGCGCCGTCTCGGAAGGCTGTGACTTCGGCGGTGACTACGACATCTACACCGCCCGGGTCAGCGCTGATCTGGTGGTCTCACCATGGCGGGTCGCCGCGGACGGCGCGGCGCTCCAATTGGCCCCCGAGGTCGCCTTCAGCGGTGGGCACTACCTCGTCGCCTACCGGAGACAAGGCGGCAACGGGATGGTCGACATCCGCGCGTCGCTGCTGTCGAAGGACGGGTCGACCGTCGATGTCGCCGGTCTCATCGTGGCCCCCGACATCGACCCCGGCGCGGCGTACAAGGCGGTCTCGGCCGTGAAGGGTGGCCGCTTCCTGGTCGCGTACCACGACGAGGTGTCGGACCACACGGCCGTCGTGGAGCGCACGGTCTCGCCGAAGTAGATCAGGCCTTCAGGCCCCGCCTGATGACCTCCATCATCTCGACCGACCCCCGCTTCGAGACCGCCGCGCCCGGCATCAGGGCCGAGCCGTGGAAGGTGCCCGGGAAGGAGTGGAGCTCCACCTGCACGCCAGCCTCCATCAGCTTGAGGGCGTAGAGGATGCCCTCGTCGCGCAGCGGGTCGAACTCCATCGTCGAGATGTACGCAGGCGGGAGGCCGCTCAGATCGGTCGCGCGCGACGGGGCCGCGTACGGCGACACGTTCGAGCGGTCGTCGCCGCCCAGGTAGCGCTGCCAGCTGAGGACGGCCGACGGCCGGTTCCAGAGCGGGGTGTCGGTGAACGCCTGCATGCTCGCCGTCTCGAGCCGGTCGTCGAGCTCCGGGATGCCGAGGAACTGGAAGCACAGGTTCGGACCACCTCGGTCGCGGGCCAGCAGCGCGAGGCCGGCCGACAGCCCGCCACCCGCGCTCTGGCCGTACACACCGACCCGCTCGGTGTCGATCTGCAGATCGCCGGCCGACGCGTGCAGCCACTGCAGGGCCGCGTAGCAGTCCTCGATACCAGCGGGGAACGGGTGCTCGGGAGCCAGTCGGTACTCGACCGCGACGACGACGACGCCGAGGGTGCGGGCGAAGGCGAGCGCGCCGGCGTGCTCCATCGCCATCGACCCCATGACGAAACCGCCGCCGTGGATGTCGAGCAGCGCGGGCGACGGCGTGGCCCGCTCGTCGGGGACGTACACCCGCACGAGGACCTCCGGCGCGCCTTCGGGCCCCGGGATGTGGCGATCCTCGAACGACACGCCGGTCTCGTCGACCTCGCGGGCCAGCGCGACGAGGATGTCGTCGAGGCTCTTGCGCGCCCCTTCGAGGTCCTCGGGATCGGACTGCGGGATGAGCTCGACGACGGGCGCGAGCTCGGGGTCGAAGGCGTACGGGCCGGGCATGCCCGGACCCTACGCGGCGAACTCCCAGTACTGGAGCTCGATCATCATCGGCAGCAGGTAGCCGAGGTAGATCGAGTGGATCTTGACCACGCCGTGGTCGTCCACCGATGGATCGATGATGTCGACCCGGGAGTCGGTCGTGCGGAAGTCGACCGCTCGCTGCCACGCGGCGTCGAGCTCCTCACGGGACGAGACCGAGAAGCCGTAGTGGTCGAGCCGCGGCGCGTGCATCGGGTCCTGCTCGGCGATCAGGTAGATGAACTGCTCCCAGTGGACGCACGAGAACACGAGCCGGCGACGGTCCTCGGTCAGCATCGGCAGCTCGTCGAAGCCGAACACGTCCTTGAAGTAGCGCACGAGATCGGTGCGGCCGACCTCGTCGAGCTGGTCGGCCGGGACGCTCAGCGCCACGTGGTTCATCTTCGGCGTGCCGCCGGGATAGAAGGGGTGATCGGCCATCGGCGCTCCTTCAGTCACCCGCGGTGCGGGGTACGACCATCGCCTTGCCGGCGATGCGACCGGTGGCGAGGTCCTGCATGGCCTCGCCCAGCCGGTCGAGCGTGACGTCGACCGGGTCGATGAGCAGGTCGGTGCGCAGCTTGCCTGAGGCGAGCAGCTCGAGCGCCCGTTCGAACCCGTCGGCGTCGTAGACGAACGAGCCGCACACGGTCAGCTCGTTCAGCAGCATGCGGTTCGGGTCGAAGCTCGGCGCCTCGATCCCTGCGCCGACCATCACGAGGCGACCGCCTCGTCGGAGCTGGTTGAAGCCGGCCTCGATCGCCACCCGCTTGCCCGAGCACTCGAGCACCACGTCGACCGCGAGGTCCGAGATGCGCTCGGGCTCCCACATCGGGAACGTCTCCAGCTCGTCGGGGTGCAGCACCCGCTCGGCGCCGAGCTGCGCAGCGAGCTCCGCCCGCGCCGGCGCCGGTTCGACCGCCAGCGCGGTGATGCCACGCGCGACGAGCGCGGCGATGGTCAGCGCACCGATCGGGCCGGCGCCGATGACCAGCGCCCGGTCGCCCTCGCTCACCCCCGATCGCGTGATCCCGTGCAGCGCCACCGCGAGCGGCTCGGCCAGCGCGGCGTCGCGCATCGAGAGCCCGTCGGGCAGCGCCAGGAGCGAGTGCGCGTCCAGCAGGATGAAGCCGGCGAACGCACCCTGGTGGTCGTCGTTCGCCGACCCGCTGCGGTTCTCGCACTGCGACGGCTGGCCTTCGAGGCAGCGGCGGCAGCGCCCGCACTTCGGCGAGGGCCCGCCGACCACGAGATCACCGACCGCCCAGCGCTTGACGTCCGGACCGACCGCGGCGATGGTGCCCGTCCACTCGTGGCCACCGATGTAGCCGGGCTTGCCCCAACCCTCGATCACCATGTGCAGGTCCGAGCCGCACACGCCGCAGTGGCTCACCTCCGCGAGCACCTGCCCCGGCCCGGGTTGCGGCACGGTCCGCGATTCGACCGCGACCTCGCCGTCGCCGCGGTACACGCCGACGGGCATCTCCGCCGGCAGCGCGCTCAAGACGCGACCTCCCGGGTGCCGAAGACCGAGGTGAGGATGTCGTCGCGGCTCGGGTGGCCGTGGTGCGTGACGGTCCCGCGCTCGAGCACCACCACCTCGTTCGCGAGCTCGAGGGCGCGGTCGACGTGCTGCTCGACCAGCAGCAGCGCGGTGCCCATCGAGAGGATGCGTTGCAGGACGTCGTAGAGGTCGTCGGTGACGATCGGCGCGAGCCCGAGGGACAGCTCGTCCGCGATCAACAACTTCGGTTCGAGCACGAGCACCGCGGCCAGCGTGAGCATGCGCTGCTCGCCGCCCGAGAGGGAGCCGGCGCCCTGCTTGCGCCGCTCGCCGAGGCGGGGGAAGAGCTCGTAGGCCTTGGTGAGCGCGTCGCTGACCCCGGCCCGCCCGAAGCGGCGGCGGAACCCGAGCGACAGGTTCTCCTCGACCGAGAGCGTGCCGAACACGGATCGGCCCTCCGGTGCGTGGGCGATGCCGGCCAGCGCGAACTCGTAGGCGTTCTTGCCGCTGTAGTCCTCGCCGTTGACGAGCACCCGCCCGAGGCTCGGCGGCACGAGGCCCGAGCACACGCGGGCGACCGTCGTCTTGCCGGCACCGTTGGGTCCGATCAGCGCGACGGCCTCGGCCTCGCGCACGCTGAACGACACGCCGAAGAGCGCCTTGAACTGGAGGTAGGACGCGTGGACGTCGTCCAGCTCGAGGACGACCGGCTTCGTCGACACCGGCTGGTCGGTCACGGTGCACCCTCCTGGCCGAGGTAGGCGGTGCGCACGACCGGATCCTCGAGGACCGCCTGCATCGGCCCCTCAGCGATGAGCTGACCGCAGTCGAGCACGTAGGCGCGGGAGGCGAGCCGCTGCACGAAGGCGACGTCGTGCTCGCACAGCAGGATCGCAGTGCCCCGCTGCGCGGTGACCAGCTCGAGGACCGAGCCCATCTCGTCGGTCTCGCGGTGGTCGAGCCCCGACGACGGCTCGTCGAGGAACAA